>JAZRYC010000123.1:0-9169 GCA_045600525.1 Bacteroidales bacterium | reverse complement strand
TATGGCAGAACGGGCAGCTCCTTTGTTTGAACGTTGCCGTCAATATGGAACGGCCATTAGACTGGGTATCAATCATGGATCCCTATGTGATAGAATCGTAAGCCGTTATGGTAATACGCCTAAAGCGATGGTTGAATCCGCATTGGAGTGGATTGATATCTGTGAACGATATGATTTTCATAAGGTCGTGATATCGATGAAGTCCTCCAATGTGCATACAATGATGGAGGCTACCACGCTGCTGCATCACGAGATGGAACGGCGTGGATGTACCTATCCGCTGCATCTCGGCGTGACGGAGGCTGGAAATGGAATGGAGGCACGTGTGAAGTCAGCTGCAGGAATTGGCGCGTTGCTGATGATGGGGGTGGGTGACACGATTCGCGTTTCTTTGACTGAGGCTCCGGAAAACGAAACGCCGTTTGCCCATTGTCTGATACAGGCCGTCTCAAAATTGAATCCGCAAGCCATACAGGTGGCGCATGATACGTTGCATTTCTCTGATGATGAGCCAGATGAAATCCTCTGGCTTTGTAAGGCGTCTGCGATGTCTGGATACGCCTACTACCATTATCATATTAAGGATGTTAAACTGCAAAATCCTCATTTTGGAGAAAAGGACTTGAGGAACCTGGAGTCTGTGATTTTACAGGCCTGCAGAATAAAAATGAGTAAGACGGAGTTTATTTCCTGTCCTTCCTGTGGCAGAACGCAATATGATATTCAGTCGGTACTGTCGCTGGTGAAAGAGCGTTTTTCTTCCCACCCGGGATTGAAGATCGGCGTAATGGGCTGTATAGTAAATGGTCCTGGCGAAATGGCCGATGCGGATTATGGTATTGTAGGTGCTTCTCATGGTCTGGTCTGTGTCTATGAAGGAAAGAAACGATTGACGGAAGCTGTTTCCATTG
Source organism: Bacteroidales bacterium (assembly GCA_045600525.1). Taxonomy (GTDB): domain Bacteria; phylum Bacteroidota; class Bacteroidia; order Bacteroidales; family WCHB1-69; genus F23-D06. Next base: position 8,258 of record JAZRYC010000123.1, on the reverse strand, counting down.
ACGAAGCATTGAATCGCCTGGAGACATTGATAGGGTAGAATGCTGTCTTAATAGCTTGATAATTTAATAACTTAATAACTTAATATTTATGTCGTATAAAAAACTAACTCGTTCGGCTACGGATAAGAAAATAGCCGGTGTTTGTGGCGGCCTTGCCAGATATTTGGACTGTGACCCCACTGTGGTAAGAATTATTTTCCTGATTGCCCTTATTTGTGGTAGCTTGGGTTTCTGGGCCTATTTGATTATTTGGATCGCTGCTCCAGAGGCTTAGACAATAGCCTTATGTTGTTTAAGTCGTTTCCTGTCAGAAAATGGTGGCGATGAGATAATGTGCAAAGGGACTATTAAAAAGTAAAAGAGACCGTCCAACTGGGCGGTCTCTTTTGGCTATATTATAATATGTATAAGCAATATTATAAAGTATGATACGGCTTGAGGATACCTTTACCGATTTCAACAGCTTCCTCGTTCTTCGGAATGAGGTGGTGGTGACGTTCGGGAAGAGATTTTTCCAAACCTTTGTGCAACATTTCAGGAGTTACGAGAGGTTTCACAGCGAGGAAACCGCCGGGCACGATCATGTTGGACAATTTTGCAATACCGAGTTCGTTAGCTTTATCGGCAGCAGCAACTTGATAGATGTTGATGTCTTTACGAGTCGGGTGGTTGCTAATACCATTCGGGTCATAAATGAGGAGACCGCCAGGTTTTATGGAATTTTCGAACTTGTCCATAGACTGTTGGTTCAGAATGATGGCAGTGTCGAATTGGTTAAGATAAGGAGAGCAGATGCGCTCGTCGCTCAAGATAACGGTGACGTTAGAGGTACCACCACGCATTTCAGGACCGTAGGAAGGCAACCAGCTAACTTCTTTATCTTGCATAATGCCGGCGTAAGCCAGGATTTTACCCATTGAGAGCACACCTTGACCGCCGAAGCCTGCTATAATTATTTCTTCTGTCATTTCTTTTTGATTTTAAGTGTTAACTATTTTTTTCTCAATGAGAATACGGTTTCGTTGGGTTGGTCGAATGTGCCGACGCGTACGATGAATTTAGGATCGAACTTGCCATCAACCTTCATATCGCCGAGTGGGAAGTATTTCAAAGTGTTTTCTTCCATCCACTTGTTGGCTTGTACCGGCGTCATCTTCCAGCCAGAGTTACAGTTAGAGGTTACTTCTACGAAGGAAACGCCCTTGTTGAGTTTCTGGTTTTCGAAGGCTTGACGGATGGCTTTCTTACATTTGCGGGCCAATGCTGGAGTATAGACAGCCTGACGGGTTACGTAGTATGTGCCAGGGAGTTGTGCCAACATTTCGGTCATTCTCATAGTGTGTCCCATGATTTCGGGGTCACGACCGTAAGGGCAGGTGACGGTTTCCATACCTTCGAGGGTAGTAGGAGCCATTTGACCGCCGGTCATACCGTAGATACCGTTGTTGATGAAAATCATAGTGATGTTTTCGCCACGGTTGCAAGCGTGAAGAACTTCAGCAGCACCGATGGAAGCCAAGTCGCCATCACCTTGATAGGAGAAAACGAAGGTTTCGGGGCGGAGACGTTTGATGGCGGAAGCGCAGGCAGGAGCACGGCCGTGAGCTGCTTCTACGAAGTCAACGTCAAAATAGTTGTATGCCAATACAGAACAGCCGACCGGGGAAATACCGATGACATTGTCCTGGATGCCCATTTCTTCGATAACTTCGGCGATGATTCTGTGAACGACGCCGTGACCGCAACCTGGGCAATAGTGCATTACGTTGTCGGTGAGGACCGGCGTACGTCTGTACACTAAGTTTTCGGGTTTAATTATATCTTCTCTTGTCATAATTTCAAAACATTAAATTATTTAACCATTTTTTTCAAAGCATCGAGAATTTCGATCGGAGTCGGGATGACGCCACCATAACGGCCGAAGTGTTCAACAGGAACCTTGCAGTCCACTGCCAACTTGACATCTTCCATCATCTGACCAGCGTTCATTTCAACGCTTAAGATCTTCTTTATGCGGCCACCGATTTCCTTAACAGCTTTGGTCGGGAACGGCCACAAGGTGATAGGACGGATCAAACCAACCTTGATGCCTTCAGCGCGAGCGAGTTCCATAGACTTCATACAGATACGGGCAGCTGAGCCGTATGCTACGAACAGATATTCAGCGTCGTCACAGTTGATAGCTTCATAACGAGCGTCTTCTTCTTCGCATTTTCTGTATTTAGCTTGGATTCTGTCGTTGATGGCTTCTTGCTTGAGGGCTTCGAGTTCAAGAGAAGTAACGATTCTGTGTTTGCCAGTGGAACGGTGACCCGTTGCAGCCCACGGACAGTTTTGTTCGATATATTCGTTTGTCCAACGAGGTTTGTAGTCGTCAACCATGACTTTTTCCATAACCTGACCGATGACACCATCAGAAAGAATGGCAACCGGGTTTCTGTATTTGAATGCCAAGTCGAAGCCGAGTTCTACAAAGTCGTACATTTCCTGCACGGAAGCGGGAGCGAGGGTGATCAATCTGTAGTCACCGTGGCCGCCGCCCTTTGTTGTCTGGAAATAGTCGGACTGAGAAGGTTGGATAGTACCAAGACCAGGACCACCACGAACGACGTTTACGCACAATGCAGGAAGTTCAGCACCTGCAATGTAGGAAAGACCTTCCTGCATCAGGGAGAAACCAGGGGAAGAGGAAGATGTCATAACGCGTTTTCCGGCTGCTGCGCCAGCATATACCATGTTGATAGATGCAAGTTCGCTTTCGGCTTGAAGTACAACCATACCGGTTGTCAAATATGGTCTTTCAGCCATCAAATGCTCGAGAACCTCACTCTGCGGGGTGATAGGATATCCGAAATAACCGTCGGCACCGCAACGAATGGCAGCCTCAGCAATGGCTTGATTACCCTTCATCAATTTTAATTCTTTTGCCATTTTACTAAGTTGTTTAGTTTGTTAATTGTTTTTTTTAATTCTGAATTTGAAAAGCGAGGATTATTCTGCCTTTGCACGGTAAACTTCGATCACGCCGTCCGGGCAGATCACTGCGCAACTTGCGCATCCGATGCAGGCGTCTTCATTTACCATTTCGAGGTAATTGTAACCCTTTGCATTTACATGTTTGGAAAGTGCGATGCACTGGTTCGGGCATCCCGTGATGCAGACGCCGCAACCTTTACACTTTTCAGTGTCAATGATTAAAGCTCCTTTAAATGCCATAATTTTTGAATTTAACTAGTTATTAATTTGGTTGTTAGATAATTTTCTCAATGTTCCCGTAGGAGAGCGCAAATATACGAATTTTTTTACTCTCATTCAAAACTTTTTTTGCCCTAAAATTGATAACTATCAAATTTAACACCTGATATCCTATGCAGTAGGTGTGATTTTTTTGCTATCTTTGCACCTCATTTTTTTACATGCTATGTTTGTCGATGCTGTTTACTATCCTTTGATCAGAGCTTTAAGGATCAATCCCGAGGCCACGGCGTTGAACTTCCGGGGAGAGATCTCCACGTATGGACGTTTTGCCCAGCGCATCGCTCCCATTATGAACGAATTGGATGCGCTTTCTACATCCACCATCGCCTTGGTGATGGATAAGGGCTTTCTGAACTGCGCCGCCGTATTGGCTTGTGTACTGACAGGTAAGAAATTGGTTCCCATTGATCCGGATTGGTCTGACGAACAACGTCGCCTGGTGTTGGACAGGGTGGGGAATTGCACCCTCCTAACCAATGAACGGATGTTCTATTATTTCCGCATGACCTATGATGACGCTATCTGTCGCATTGACAACGGATTGCCCATTGCTGACGAGATTTCTGATGCTGCCCGCTTGTTTTCCTTTGAAAAAGGATCTCTTTCGGAAACCACTCTTTCTGCCGAAAAGGTGCTGGAACACTGGTGCTTCCCTTATTTTACAGATGATTTCAAAAGATATTTTCACTTTAATAAAACCCGATTATGAAAAAACTCATGACTATGGTTATCGCATTTGGCTGCTTTGCGGTGCTGACCACGTCCTGTAAGGACAAAAAAACGGATGTCTTGGAGGAAACCTCCAAAAGCGAACTCCAACAGAAAGTGGAGGAATATGCTTACTTCGACCTTAAAACGGATCTCTCCCAGTTGAGTGAGAATGACAAGCAACTGATTCCCATTTTCTTTGAAATTGGACAAATTATGGATGATCTCTTCTGGGAACAGACCTTCGGACCGAAGTCTTCCCTGGATACTATTCAGGATAAATGGATGAAGGAATTCGCCCTGATTAACTACGGCGCTTGGGATCGTTTGGATAACGACAAACCCTTCCTGCCTGGCTATGGCGCAAAACCCGCCACCTGCAATTATTATCCACAGGATCTGACTTTGGAAGAATATGAAGCTTTTCAAGATAAAAACAAGGATTCCCACTATACTGTGCTCGTACGCAATAACGACGGCTCCCTTAAATCTGTATGGTACCACGAATTCTACAAGGAAAAAATTGACAAGGTTTGCGCATTGCTCGACAAAGCTATCAACATTTGCGAAAATCCTGCTATGAAGAAGTATCTTACCCTACGTAAGAAAGCTCTCCAAACCGATGATTACTATGAAAGTGACATGGCTTGGATGGATATGAAGGACACCAAACTTGATTTTGTCGTCGGCCCGATTGAAAATTATGATGACAAACTCAATGTCTTGAAAACTTCTTATGAAGCATTCGTCTTGGTTAAAAACGAAAAGGAAAGCAACAAACTTACGAAATTCGTCTCCATGCTTCCGCAACTCCAAAAGGAACTTCCCTGCGATGCCAAATATCGTAACTATGTTCCGGGTACGTCTTCCGATCTCAATGTTTATGTCGTGATTTTCTACGGCGGCGACTGCAATGGCGGTGGTAAGACGATCGCTATCAACTTGCCGAATGACGATAGAGTGCAAGCTGCCAAGGGCTCCAGACGTTTCCAACTCCGCAATGCTATGCAGGCTAAATTTGATAAAATCATGAAGCCGATTGGAGAAATGGTCGTTGAACCGTCCGAACAAAGCCATATTAACTTTGACGCGTTCTTCTGGAATGTCACCTTCCACGAAGTAGGCCATGGCTTAGGAGTGAAAACCACGATCAATGGCAGAGGCTCTGTGGACGCTGCGATGAAGACCGAAAATACCAACTGGGAAGAAGCCAAGGCTGATATTCTCGGTTTGCACCTCGTTTGCGCATTGGTGGATAAGGGCGAAATTACCAATATTACCAAGGAAGACGCCATTACTACCTATATCGTCGGTCTGCTTCGCTCAGTACGCTTTGGCGCAGCTGACGCCCATGGCGTGGCCAATATGATGTGCTACAACTTCTTTGAGGAACAAGGCGCCTTCAAACGCAATGGCAACGGCACTTACCATATCGATTATGAAAAGGCTGAAAAGGCTATAAATGCTTGGATCGCCATGATCCTCAAAACACAGGCTACGGGCGATTTTGATTTTGCTTCTCAGTTTAGCAAGGAACATGGCACCATCGGCGAGAACCTCCAAAAGGATCTCGACCGCATCAATAAGGCCGGTATTCCTCGCGATATTCGCTTCAACCAAGGACTCGATGTCTTAGGCCTCAAGAAATAATTTATCTATACTGATATTGTTATGAGTTATGGGCACCGAGTTTACGACTCTCCCCATAACTCATATTTTTATAAATACCAAAGAAAACATTATTGTCAATTGTAAATTACTAGTGTTGCGATAAATTTTGAAAAATTCTTATAAGTTATTGATATAATATAAAATACAAATGTAAATCATTGTGTTTCTCAAACATCTAAAATTAACGAATTTCAAAAGCTACGAGGAGGCTGAGTTTACGTTTGATGAAAACGTAAACGGCATCGTCGGAAAGAACGGAAGCGGCAAAACGAACCTTCTCGATGCCATCTACTATCTGTCGTTCTGCAAAAGCTATTTTGCTTCGCAGGATGTCTTTTCGGTACGTTTTGACACGGATTTCTTTGCCATACATGGCGAGTTCTGCAACCATGAAACACAAAACAATACGCAGGTGAGCTGTACATATAAGAACGGTCATAAGTCAATGCGCGCCAATAAGAAGGAGTACCAACGCCTCAGTGCACACATCGGCCTTTTCCCCGTGGTGATGGTCTCACCTTATGACAGCGATATCATTAACGAGGGTAGCGATACACGCCGCAAGTTCTTCGACACCATTATCTCCCAATTCGATGCCGAATATTTGCAACAGCTGATTTCCTATCGCAAACTGCTGATGCAGCGCAATGCCCTTCTTAAGCAGTTCTCCGAACAGCATTCGTCTGATCCTACGCTATTGCAGATTGTGGACGAACAGATGATTCCACTGGGTAACTTCATTTTTTCAAGGAGACAGGATTTTATCCAGAATATTTTCCCCATCTTTCAAAAACACTACCGCCAGCTTTCCGATGGACAGGAGGCCGTGGATATTCAGTATCAGTCTGGATTGCTTACCAATACCTACATGGAGGGACTTCAAAGTGCCGCAGCGGCTGACGCGTGCAGCGGCTTTACGAATTTCGGTGTCCATAAGGACGACTTTCTGTTCCTGATCAACGGGCAGCCGGTGAAACGCTTTGGTTCTCAAGGACAGCAGAAGTCTTTTTCGCTAGCCATGCGTTTGGCGCAGTTTGACTATTCATATGAACGTAAGCATATCAAACCGATTTTGCTGCTGGATGACATTTTTGACAAACTTGACCGCACTCGAATTGCTGAACTCCTCAATATGGTGGGCCAGGACCATTTCGGACAGGTCTTTATTTCTGACACAGACGAAAACCGCGTTATGCAGATTCTCGGTGAACACGGTATCCAACATCAAATCATTCCGATTACCCATCCGTAACCCCATATTCTCATGGATATATTTACACCGCATTCGCATAAAGACAAGTTTCCATTGGTGGAAGGCATCAGGGCGGGTTTTCCTTCCCCAGCAGAAGATTTCGCAGAACCCACGCTCGATCTCAATCGCTATGTGGTGAAAAATCCTGCTTCAACATTCTATGCGCGTGTCGCAGGAAACAGCATGGAAGGGGCCGGTATCCAGGATGGCGACATTATCGTCATTGATAAATCACTAACTCCCACCCAGAATAGTATTGCCGTCTGCTACATCGACGGCGAGTTTACCTTGAAGCGAATTGAGATAGAAAAGAATAGAGTCTGGCTGCGACCAGCTAATCCCGATTTTCCTTCCATTGAAGTGACCGAGGATAACCATTTTGTCGTATGGGGTATCGTGACCTTCGTGATAAAGAAAGTGTGAAAATTCACAATTCATAAATTTTCACTTCAATTAAAGAGGCCATTTCATTGTTGATAATGGTGGAATAATTGTTGTGCCATTTCAAGAATGGATCGTTGCATGACAATTATTGGAATCTATAGTTTGAAAATTGCCCATGGACGAGAATATTGTGTCCTATAAACAAAAAAACAGGATGATCGTAAGACCATCCTGTTTTTTTGTTTATAGTGTTAGAAAGATTATTCAGGTTTGTAGAACGGCATCTTGACGGTGACGGCCTTGAGGAGGCGTTCGCGGACCTTGATGTAGATTTCGGTGCCGGATTTTGCAAATTCCTTCTTAATTAAAGCAGTACCGATACCTTTGTTTACGGAAGGCCCGAAGGTCCCAGAGCGAACTTCTCCGATGACATTGCCTTCAGCATCGCATACTTCATAACCGTTTCTTGGAATACCACGATCAATGAGCTCAAAACCGGCGATTTTGCGAGTTACGCCGTTAGCTTTGAGGTCTTCCATATATTTTCTGTCGATGAAGTCTTTGCCTTCAGCGAATTTGGTAATCCAGCCCAGACCAGCTTCGATAGGGGAGATGGTATCGTCGATTTCGTGGCCGTATAGGCAGAAACCCATTTCAAGACGAAGGGTGTCGCGTGCGCCGAGACCAATCGGTTTGATGTCGAATTCAGCACCAGCTTCGAAAACAGCGTCCCAAATCTGCATAGCGTATTCGTTTGGGAAGTAGATTTCGCAACCACCAGAACCTGTGTAACCAGTAGTGGAGAAGAGAATGTTGTCGATACCAGCAAATTTCACAATTTTGTTGGTGTAATATTCCATATCGATAACCGTGCTGTCGGTCAGTTTTTGCATGGCTTTGAGAGCGAGCGGACCTTGAACAGCCAATTGTGAAATGTTGTCGGATATGTTTTCGATTTCAGCACCGAAATTCTTGTTTTGTTCTA
>JAZRYC010000122.1:0-24929 GCA_045600525.1 Bacteroidales bacterium | reverse complement strand
TTCAACAGCTGCATACCAGCTGTCAAAATCTTCTGGAAGGGTGAAACTTGGATATACGGTGTCTTCCAATACCACGGGCTTGCCTCCGTTGAGGCGTACTAATTCTGCCAGCGCAGCCTCGCGCTCAATGCGGTTGCTCTCCACATCGCGGCGCACGGACAGCAGGTCCAACTTGGCCTTGTTGAGGTCGAGGATGTTTTTCTCCCCTTGGTCGTACATCTTTTGGTAGGCATCCAGCACGGATTGAGCCACTTCCTGATGGCGGGCGTATTCGCGCTGCATGATATTGTAGTATATCAGATTGATGCACGCTTTCTCGGCCTGTAGCAGGATGTCCCGTCTGGCGGCCTGATAGTGAGTGGCAGCCTGAGACACTTGGCTGTCGGCTACCTTTTTACGGTAAACGTATGTCGTAGGGAAGTCAAACGACTGCGTGACGTTGAAATCGACGCGATTGCCCATGTCTGTGGGATTGCCCCACAGGTAGCCGAATTCCACTTCGGGGTTGTCGGGCGCGAGGCCTGTTCTGCTGTCCCATTGCGTGGCGTCGGTTTGGGCCTGCAGCGCGGCAAGCGTGGTGTTGTTGCGCTCGATGTCCTGCATCACGGTTTCAAAATGCTGAGCCGACATCGTTAGTGTGCCGACCAGCAGGATTGTCAGTATGCTGATTCTTTTTTTCATAATGATGGTTCTTCTAAAGGTTGTGAGGATAGTTCGGCATTTGACTCCTTTTCAGACTTTCTGCGCTTATACATCTCATACATAATGGGCATGATGTAGATGTTGAGCAGGGTGGAGGTGATGAGGCCACCTAAGACTACTATGGCCATAGGGCTTTGAATTTCGTTGCCGGACTTGTCGCCATTGAAAATAAGCGGGATGAGTGCGAGTGCGGAGGTCAGGGCCGTCATCAGTATCGGGTTCAGTCGGTCGAGAGAGCCTTTGACGATGATGTCGCGCAGCGAGCTGCTTTCCTGATAAAGATGTTCATAGCGTGAGACGAGGAGTACGCCGTTGCGCACGGCCACGCCGAATAGTGTGATGAAGCCGATGATGGACGGGATGCTGACTGTGGCAGAAGAAACGGCCACGGCAAACACGCCGCCGATGAGGGCTAACGGCAGGTTGCAGAGCACCATCGCAGAGAGCGTCACGTTTTTGAACTGTCCGTACAGCAGCAGGAAGATGACGAAGATGGCCACGATGATGGTTATGGTCAGGGTGCGGGATGCGCTTCTTGCGCTCTCAAACTGTCCACCATATTCTATACGATAGCCTTCGGGCAGCGTAATCTTCTGATCCACGGTCTTCTGGATGTCGTCCACCACACTGCCCACATCACGTCCGGAGACGTTGGCGGAAACTACCAACTTGCGTTGCACGTTCTCGCGCGAGATGTTGTTAGGACCGCCTACAGACACGATGTCGGCAACTTCTTCCAACGGCACTTTGTGACCGTCTTTGGTGTCAATGAGCGCTTTGCGGATGCCTTCGATATCGCTCGTGTAGTCTTGGTTGAGCCTCAACACCACGTCGAAGCTGCGTTGCCCTTCGTACACTTCCGATAGTTTTTCGCCAGCAAATGCCAACGATATGAAATGGTTGAACTCTTCCATTGTGATACCGTACATGGCCAAGGCATCGCGGTTGGCGCGTACCTGCAGTTGCGGCGTTTCCGTCTGCTGCTCCACGGTGACATCCACCAGGCCGTCAATACCATTGATGGCGGACTTGATGTCATTGCCTAAAAGGTACATGCGGCTCAGGTCGCTGCCGAAGAGTTTGATGGCAATGGCAGCCTGCGTACCTGAGAGGATGTGGTCGATGCGGTGGCCGAGCGGCTGTCCGACGGTCACGGCCACGCCGGGTATGGCATTGAGCCGCTGGCGGGCTTCATTGAAGACCTCTTCACGGTCGCGGTCCGCCAAAACGAACTTGACGTCGATTTCACAGCCGTTGGTGGATTGCGAATGCTCGTCCAACTCACCACGCCCTGTGCGGCGCGCGGTGCTGACAACTTCCGGAATCTCTAACAACTCCTGTTCCATCAACTGCCCCAACTCGCTGCTGACATCCAAAGAGACACCGGCCTGGGTGACGGCCGTGATGGTCATAGAGCCCTCGTTGAAGTCGGGCAGGAAACTGCGGCCCATAAGACAGAAGATGACGATGGCGGCAATCAGTAGCGCGCCGGTAGAACCTAAGATGACTTGTCGGTGCTCCAGTACCCAGCCTAATGAACGGTTGTACCATTGACTGAGCCGGTGCGTCAGGCGATTGTCTTTTTCATTTTTTACAAGATATTGATCGCTGGTAAGCATCATTTTGCATAACAGCGGGGTAAGCGTCATGGCCACTAACAGGGACATGAACAGCGATATGATATAGGCGATGCCAAGGGGCTTCAGCATACGGCCTTCCATGCCGGAGAGGAAGAACAGCGGCACGAAGGCGACCATGATGATGATGGTGGCGTTGATGATGGAGGCGCGGATTTCGCGGGAGGCCTCAAAGACTACGTCGAACGCGGAACGGCGCTCCTCGGCGGGCAGCCTGTGGTTCTCACGGAGCCTCTTGTAGACGTTCTCTACGTCAATGATGGCATCATCCACGAGCGAGCCGATGGCAATGCACATACCGCCCAAAGTCATTGTGTTGACATCCAATCCTAAAAGATAGAGGACAATCAGCGTGCCCATCAGAGATAGCGGAATGGCGATGATGGAGATCAGCGTGGTGCGGAAATTCCCTAAAAAGAGGAATAGTACGATGATGACGAATACTGCGCCTTCGATGAGGGCGCGGCCGACATTGCCCACGGATGATTCGATGAAGTCTGCCTGCTGGAAGATGTGGGTGTCCAAATGTACGTCGCCGGGCAGCGATTTCTGGATGTCAGCTAAGTTCTTTTCGATGTTGCGGGTGACGTTCAGCGTGTTGATGTTCGGCTGCTTGGACACGGAGATGATGATGGCGGGCTTGCCGTTTCTCGAGCCCGTGCCCATCTTCACGGCGCTGCCGATTTGCACATCGGCCACGTCGGAAAGCAGTATGGGACGTCCTTCTCTGCTGGTGACGAACGACTTGCCCAGTTCCTCGACATTGTTGCTGCGGGCCATGCCGCGGAGGGCGTACTCGTTGCCGAAGTCATTGACAATGCCGCCCACGGAGTTGCTGCTGAAAGAGCGTCCGACGCTCTCCAACTCGTCCATGGTGACGCCATAGCGCTCCATACGCTGCGGGTCGGCTAAGATTTGGTACTGCTTGTAGTCGCCGCCCAGGATGGTGACCTGTGAAACGCCGCCCGTGCCCAAAATGGCGGGCTTGACCACCCATTCGGCTAAGGTGCGCAGGTCCATCATAGAGGTGCTGTCCGCCTGCATGCTGAGGAACATGATCTCTCCCATAATGCTGGATTGCGGCGCTAAGGTCGGCGTGATGCCCTCGGGCAGGGATTCGCTGAGGGAAACCATCTTCTCGCTGACAATCTGTCGGGCTTTGAAGACGTCCTGGCCCCAGTCGAACTCAACCCACACGAACGAGAATCCGTTGGTGGAGTTGGAACGTACGCGGCGTACGTTGGTGGCGCCGTTTACGGCTGTTTCAATAGGGAAGGTCACTAAACGTTCCACCTCCTCGGCGGCCATGCCGTGTGCGTCGGTCATCACGACTACCGTGGGAGCGGTCAGATCCGGGAATACGTCGATGTCCATTTTATGATAGCTGATAATACCGCCGAACAGCACAAGAACGGCGCCTAACAGCACGATAAGGCGGTTTTGCAAAGAAAACCGGATGATTTTATCTATGAATTTCATGTCGGACCTCCTTTCAGTGATGATGTCCTGCATGAGGATCCAACTTGCCGGAGGCCTGTGCCAACTTCACTAAGATGGCCCCGCGGGAGACCACGCGCTCGCCACCTTGCAGACCGGAACGGATTTCCGTACGGATGCCGTCGGTGACACCGGTTTCCACTTCACGCTTCTCAAACAGCTCGGGCGTGAGCTGCACAAAAACGAAGAAACTGCCCATTTCCTCAACTAAGGCGCTCTTGGGAACCGTTACGGCAGGTGTCTCCGATTGTGTACGAATGTAGGTATCTACGTAGGCGCCCGGCAGCAAATCCACCGTGTTGCTGATCTGGAAGATGACGGGAATCTGCGGGTTGGAGGCGTCTGTGGAATGACCGTAGGAAACAACCTTGCCCTGAAGGTCTTCCAATGAATATACCGTGCCGTTGATGTTGAAATTGGCGGTGGCAATGTTGGACAGTAGGGCGTAATATTTAGGTTGCACGTTGGCTTGGATGAGCAGATTCTTGTTCTTGGAAACTGAGACGACGGGCTGTCCGGCTTCCACGTATTGTCCGTTTTGGACGAATATCTGCTTGATAAAGCCGCCCATCGGGGAACGGAGGCTGGTTCTGCCGCCGGAGAAGTTGCGACGGTAGTTGTTGTAGGCTGCCTCTGCGGACTCAAACTCGCTTTTGGCACGATTTAAATCGCTCTCGGAAACAATCTTGTCTTTGGCGAGTTCTTTCTTGCGTTCGTATTCGCTTTTGGCTCGGCTGTATTCGCTGGCTGCTTCCTGAACGCGTACCGCCATGTTGTTGTCGGCGAGTTCGCCACTCTCCACAGTAAAAAGCGCCAGGCCGCTACTGACGGCCTGGCCGACTAAAACGTTGCTGTTGCTTACCAAGACGATACCGGCCGACTTGGCCGTGATAATCTGCTCGTCGCCTTGTGAGGAGCAGATTTGTGCCATGGCCTTGATGACTTGCCCGAACGGCTCGTTGCGGCAGAGATCGGTGGCGAAGTCCACTTTCCAGCTTTGCTCTTTGGTGAAGCTGACGCCGTTTGCGCTTTTGACTTCGCGTGCCTCGGCGGTTTCGTGTGCAGTCTCCTCGTCTTTGCAAACCGGCACGTCACGGATGATTACGGTGTCTTCCTCAACGTAGAAGGTGAGCGTAGCCGTGCCAACGGCCGGGGCCGTGACGTCGAAGTCGATGATGCCCGGCTGCTCAAGCGAGTCAGCGGTGACGCGGACACTTTTGCCGGCAACGGTGAATACTAAAGTGACAGGCCCCTTGGTCAGCGGCTTGAAGTCTTCTAATCGGGTGAAATGGGCGAGTATACAGCCCTCTTTGCCGACTACCATCGGGTCGGCTTCCGCATAGACCTCCCAATGCTCGCTGTATCCGGTGAGCTGCAGGACGGTATCGTGCTCATGTTCGTGTTCGTGAGCCTCGTCATGATGGCCATGGCAGCTTACGAACATACACGATGCAATAATCAAAATATAATGGGTGATTTTTGACATCTTTTTCGGTTTTTGTATGATATAAAATTGTGTTCAAATTGCACAGGTCCTTTTAAACGTTGAACCTTAAACTATGAACGGACGCAATGAATTGCGTCCCTACAAGGAGTCGCCAGATGGACACCATAAATTGCGTTTTCACGTTCCATCAGGCGGACGCAATGAAATGCGTCCCTACAAAACCGGCGGCGCGCGTAGCGCTCGATGTACGACCAAGGGCCCCGATGGGGCGCCTGGGTCAGAAAAGATGTTAAAATGCTGTTTCTCGGTAACAATGGGATTTGTCAGCAAAACGGGTGTGGGCAGACAACTTAGGTGAAGATGGCTGATGACATCTCGAACGTCGGTGGTCTTCAGGAATTTGTCAATGTGCTGGCAACTCTCATGATGGGAGATTGGATGGTGGTGAAAATGATGGTCCTCATCGTGCTCGTCTTGGTCGTCGTGATGGCACATATAGCAAATATCGGTCCCTTCCAACAAAGCCGTCACATCGTGGTTGTGATGGTCGTGCGGAATGCAGGTGTGCACCAAAACGATGGTGTAAACAACGAGCAGCAAGTACGATATGAACGTTCTGATTTTCACAACAGAAAATTATGATTTAATCAAAAATGATTACATCCATTTTACAAGGTTGAAATCCAAGTCGTGCGGAAGAAGTTCGTGTTGCGGAATCACGCGAATAACGCAGTCCCAGAGACCGATCTCCTTTGCGTTGATGTCAAGCTTGTAATGGGCTACGTCATGGCTTGTACCTTCATAGGTGAGCGGATATTTGGAAATCAGTTTCCGTCGTCCGTTTTCCTCACTACCGGCAAATAGAAGTTCCACCTTAACGTCTTCATGTGTGAGTCCTCCCAGATTGATTTCCAAATCCAGGGTGAGTCGTTCGCCCACATAGAAAGTGTTGTTGGCTCGAATGATGCTGTCCACATTCACGCGGTGGATGTTGTTCCAGTTGGCTAAGACTTTTTCTTTCCAACGCAGCAGCGTACGTGTGTTCTGCATATCGTTGGCAGCCAACGTTTCGTATCGTTGTTCCAACTTATGGTAGAATCTGTCGTAATAGTCGTCCAATTGGCGTTTCATGGTGTAGTGGGGAGAAATCTTTGCAAAGCAATCTTTCATCATTGCCACCCATTGAGTGGGTATGCCGTCGGTGCGTTGGTAGAATGCTGGGATGATTTCTTCATCGATGGTTGCATAAAGTGTTGCGGCGTCAAGCTCATCCTGTAGGCGGTTGTCCTGATAGGTGATCTGTTCTTTGATAGCCCAACCTGCGCTGGGAACATATCCTTCGGCCCACCATCCATCAAGCACGCTGAAGTTGAGAACGCCGTTCATGACGGCCTTTTCACCAGAAGTTCCCGATGCCTCTAAGGGACGTGTGGGGGTGTTCAGCCAAACATCGCAGCCAGAAACGAGTTTTTTTGCTAAAATCATATCATAGTTTTCTACGAAGATGATCTTACCCACGAATTCAGGCTTGCGGGCCAACTCAATGATACGCGTGATGAGGTCTTGTCCAGCCTTGTCGTGTGGATGGGCTTTCCCAGCAAATACGAATTGCACAGGATGCTCAGGGTGACAGAGAAGTTGACGGAGCCTGACTTCGTCCGTGAATAGCAGGTGTGCTCGTTTATAGGTGGCAAATCGTCTTGCAAATCCAATGGTGAGTACGTCATCGCGGAGAGCCTTCAAGGTGTTGGCGATCAATGCAGGCGACTCGTTTCTGCGCCGCATTTGTTCGTTGAGCAATTCCTTGATGGTGGTCATCATCTCACTACGGAGTTCCTGCTTGAGTTGCCAGATAGTTCTGTCAGGGACGTTGTATATCTTGTTCCAAATTTCAGGATTGGAACGGTTGTCTTCAAATTCGGGACCGAACACTTTGCGATGGAGTTCCTGCCATTTGCGATGCGCCCATGTGGGGTAGTGCACGCCGTTGGTGACGTATCCAATATGGGATTCCTCTGCGAAGCGGCCTTCGTATAAGTCGGCGAACATCTCTTGTGAAACGCGCCCGTGGATGCGGCTCACACCATTTACTTCCTGAGAGAAGTGACAGGCAAGGATGCTCATGGAGAATTTGTCGTTGGTATAGTTGTCGCGCTTTCGTCCGAACCCCATGAAGGTTTCCCACGTGATGTCGTATCGAGCGGGATAGGAGGCAAAGTAGGTCCTCATGAGGTCTTCACTGAAGGCATCATGACCAGCAGGAACAGGCGTGTGCGTGGTGTAAAGGGAAGATGCTTTGACGATTTCCGTGGCCATGGACAGATTGACGTGCTCGCGACGCATGATTTGATAGACACGCTCCAGGCTGAGAAATGCGGCATGGCCTTCGTTCAAATGGAAGAGTGTGGGTTTCTCACCAAGGAGTTCCAGCATACGCATACCGCCGACACCGAGAAGGAGCTCTTGCTTGAGTCGGTTTTCCTGATCACCACCGTATAGGGTGGCGGTCACACCGCGGTCCTCGTTCCAGTTTTCATCAA
Source organism: Bacteroidales bacterium (assembly GCA_045600525.1). Taxonomy (GTDB): domain Bacteria; phylum Bacteroidota; class Bacteroidia; order Bacteroidales; family WCHB1-69; genus F23-D06. The sequence continues at coordinate 17,106 of JAZRYC010000122.1, read as the reverse complement.
AGTCGGTGTCCATGAGGTACAAGGGTATGCGGCCTACATCTACGCGCCAGATGCGGGCATAGAGATTGCGGCCGGGCAGGGCCAGACTGATTTTCAGCCAATCTCCATGTTCGTCTTTCAGAGGTGTGATGGGAAGTTTGGAGAAACTTTGAGGAGGATATAGGTTGATTTGCTCACCGCGTGCGGATATCTGCTGGGTGAAATATCCGAAACGATACATGAGCCCTACGCCAAGCATGTTGACGTTGCAGTCGGATGCTTCCTTAAGGTAGTCGCCTGCCAGCATGCCCAAACCACCGGAGAATATCTTCAGTTCGTTGGTGATGCCGAACTCCATGCTGAAGTAGGCAATGCGTTTTTCAGGACGGCTGCAGGGTGTGTCCATATAGGTTTTAAAAAGACTATATACCCGCTCCAACTCGGCAATGAATTCATCGTTCTGGGCGAAATTTTCCAATCGGTCAAGGGGTAATACCTGTAGAAGATATACGGGATTTTCGTTGCATTCCTTCCAAAGGGATGGCCCGGCGATTTCCTCAAAAAGAGCTCGTGCTTCAAAATTCCAACTCCACCATACGTTTTCAGAAAGTTCTTCCAATTTTTCCAAGGCTTTGGGAAGATGGGATTTGATGGAGATGCGGTGCCATTCCGGGGTCTCACGGTGGATGTGCTCCACCATGCGTCCCATGTTGGATGTTTTGTTTTGGTATCTTTCGTAACGGAGCTCGCTTTTGCCGAGGGCGATGTCGTAGGCTTTCAAGTAATTTTCATATAGATTGGTCCATAGGGCCTTTTGGGCAATTGCCATAGCCATGGCGTTAATGGCTGCTTTGCTGTCGGCATCCTGTGTGCTGTAGAAGTTGATGGCCTCGGCAATCTGTTTGACGACATCGTTGTCGTTATGGTCGTTGCGTTCGATAACCCGTACGCTTTGCTGATTAGCGAAATGATCGCGTACCCATAGTCCGAATCCTGCTAAGGAGGTGGTTACTGTGGGAACGCCGAAGGCGATGCTCTCTAACGGAGTATAGCCCCAGGGCTCGTAATAGGAGGGGAACACGCTGAGGTCGAAACCGATGAGCAGGTCGTAGTAGTTTAGATTGAAAATGCCGTCTTCGCCGTCCAGGTAAACAGGAACATAGACGATTTTCACATTGCTTTCCGGTGTGTTGTATAGATTATGCTCGCGGAGGGAACGTAGGATGGGGTCGTTATGGGGATCATGCAGTACGTGGGTGGTAAATTCGTTGGTAATGGGATCTTGTCCGACGGGCTTGTCCATGCGTTGTAACAGATCAACACGCTTGCCGCTATTGCCGGCAGGGATGGTTAGGAAGGCGATGATGGTGCGCTGGGAGTTTTGCTTGGAAAGTTCGGCCAGACTTTGGATGAAGACGTCTATGCCTTTGTTCTTGAATTCAAAACGACCGCTATTGACTACCAGTAAGGCGTCTTCGGGAAGCTGTTGCTGCATGAGGGAGGAGGCGACATGGAGGAGCGTCTTGCGTGCGGCGGCGCGCTTTGTGGCAAATTCCTCACCTTGGGGAACGAAGTCGTTTTCAAAGCCGTTGATTGTGATGACATCTGCAGGTTTGCTGAAGAATGCTGCACATTCCTGGTTGGTGATGTCGCTTACGGTTGTATAGGCGTCTGCGTGTTGTGCGGAGAGGGATTCCAGAGAATATTTGGATTGCACGCCGAAACGGCGGGCGGTTTCCACGGGCGCGTATTGGCGGATGTCGCCGTATAGCGGAAGTCCGTTGCCTGCGATGCAGCGTCCAAGCACGGTAGCATGGGTGGTGAAGACGGTCGCAATCTGCGGGGCTACGCGTTTGAGGTGCAGAATGCCCGTTCCCGTCATCCACTCGTGGAAGTGGGCGATGATTTTGTCCATGGAACTACAATGGTAGTTGTAGAAACTTTCAATGACCCGTCCGGCCGCATAGCCGAAAAGGGCCGGCTCGATGTAGTCCCACTGCCCGGAAATGGAGTCTAGTTGGTAGTTGAGCCAGAACTGCGTTAGAATGTCGTTCTTTTTGTCGAAGAAAGGGGTGAAGTCCACCAGCACTACGACGGGCGAACCGCAGATGTCCCATCGTCCCACGCGGACCTTGAGCCCCTCACGAAGGGCGGTCTCGCGCCAGTTTCGGTATAGATTCTGATCTTCTATAAAATCATCGTTATGTTCCTTGGAAAGGTCCGGACCAACGCAAAGATATTGGTCTCCGTATTGTTTGCTTACGGTGGCTGCCTTGGTGGAAAGAACGGTATAGATGCCGCCTACTTTGTTGCAAATTTCCCAGGCGGTCTCAAAAATGTAGTCTGCACTCATATTATGGTATAATTAGGGCGCAAAAGTACACAAAATTCCAATAGAAACCAATGATTGAGAATAGATGTTTTTTGTGTACTTGTGCAAGCGAATTTTTATTATTTTTGCGAGCCTTTAAAAAAAGTTGAACAAAACTAAATTATAAGAATATGAAAAAAGTTATTTCCATTGAAGAAGCTGTTTCCCATATCAAAGACGGGATGACAATCATGTATGGTGGTTTCCTCGGCTGCGGTACAGCCGTGAAAATGGTGGAAGCCATTGCCAAAAAGGGTGTTAAAAATCTGACGATTATTGGAAATGATACGGCATACCCCAATAAGGCCATCGGTATGTTGATTTCCAACCATCAGGTGAAAAAATTGATTGCCTCCCATATCGGAACGAATGCGGATACGGTTCAACAATTCAACGATAAGGAATTGGAAATTGAATTCGTGCCACAAGGTACGTTGGCCGAACGTATTCGCTGCGGCGGTGCCGGCCTCGGTGGTGTGCTCACACAAACTGGTCTCGGTACGGTGGTGGAAGACGGCAAACGCAAAATCGAAATCGATGGCAAGGAATATCTGTTGGAAATGCCTCTTCATGCTGATGTCGCTTTGATTGGCGCCAGTGTTTGCGATGAAATGGGTAACTGTATCTATAAGGGTACGACTCAGAACTTCAATCCGATGATGGCTACGGCTGCCGACCTCGTGATTGTGGAAACCAAAGAACTGGTGGCAACTGGCTCACTGGCTATTGATTCTATCCACACTCCGGGCGCATACGTTGATTACATTGTTAAATAATTGTTCCTTAAATAGAGGAAAGTGCTACTTGACGGGCTTCCCTTCCTGGGGAAACGTAAATTTAGTCTGATTCCCTCTTACTCCTCTTTGGGCAGATATGGATTGCTGAATATGACTGTTTTCGGCCTATATCTGCCTTTTTAGTTTCAATAATCCGAAAGATGATTTTCAACAGCTATTATCTTTTATCGACAATCCTACTGTTCACGATGCTGTGGATGGGATGCCGATTTGTCTTTAAGAAGGCTTGGCTGAATCATCTGCTGATTCTGATCGGCAATGTGGTGGTGCTGACGTATGTGGTGTCGCCTAAATCGCTATTTCTCCTTGCCTTGGTTGCTTTACTGATGTATGGCGCAGGAATACTTCTGCATCGTCGGAAGAAGGGGTGGCTGTTGGCTTTGACTCTTACGGTTCTGATTGCCGTGTTTGCTGTCCGCAATTATCCCTTCGTACAGCATTTCCTGGGCGATTGGTGGCAGTCGGTGCTTCGCAAGCATTTTTTGTCCTTGGAAAAAATCGGACTCTCTTACGTGCTCTTCCGAATGATTCACTGGCTGGTGGAATCCTATCGCGGTACCCTGCGTAATCAACACTTCATTCCCTATGTCAATTACCTACTGTTTTTCCCCACCTTTTTGGCAGGACCGATTGATACGTTCAATAATTTCAATTACTGGGTGGAGAATACCCATGTGCGTTTTCAGTCGAGAATGGCCCTGGCCGGCATCGCTCGTATCTTTGTCGGAACCGTCAAAACCTTTTTGATAGTACCTCTGATGCTTCCCTATGCCACAGACTATCAAACTTTGTTGCCGCATTTTTCGGCGGTGGGATCCATCGTCCTGGCGGCAGTACTCTATACATTCTATATTTATATTGACTTTTCCGGCTATACCGATATTGCCGTGGGAACTGCTTATTTGTTGGGGATTCGTACGCCTGAAAACTTCAATCAACCATATTTGAGCGCCAATCCTTCGGAATTTTGGAAACGGTGGCATATGACGTTTTCCAATTTCTTGAAGATCTATGTTTTTAAACCCATTGTTCGATTAATCAACCGATTTTCCGTCGCGCGTTATCGAATACTGGTGTCGGTGATGGGCTATATGGTCACGTTTACCGTTTGCGGATTGTGGCATGGCACGACGATGAATTTCCTGCTTTGGGGATGGTGGCACGGAGTGGGACTCTCCGTCTATAAGATAATCTCTTCAAAGATTCAAAAACCTGTAGGAAATCTCTGGAAATGGATAGGTGTTGTCCTGACTTTCGTATTTGTGACGATTGGATGGATGTTTTTTAATTATTCCATGGAAGAACTCCATACGATTTTTAATACGCTTTGCAGATGAAAAGAAGACGTGATTTGAAAAGGCTTGCATTCTTGGGTGGCGTGGCGCTGGTGGTACTATGCCTTTGGTCGCTCTTGGGTACTCTGTTCATTCCCAAGTTCCGAATGGAACGGGTGGATGGACAGCTGTACGATATCCGCCATCGCGATTTGCGTGACAACAACCCCCTATATACCGATTTGTTCCTGAAATCCATCAAGAATAATCAAGGCTATTTGGTTTTGGGAACATCGGAAACAGGTTATCTGCCGAACGGAAACTATACGGATTTTCTGAATGCGGACACTTCGCTGCATTGCGGCTTTTCTGTGATCAGCGGAGCAGGGAAGACCTGTAGCTGCTATTTTCCACTGATTCTAAGTAATGATCAGGTGCGCGGACTGAAATTGATTTATTTTATAAATCCTTCCTATTGGTGCAATAAATTGGCACTCAGTAATCGCGATTATTTTCATCGATATGTCTCCTATACAGCTTATAGGAGGGCCAATCAGCCTTGTCGGGATAATGTGGACGCTATTTTGTCTGTCAATTTGAAAAATGCCCGTATAACGGAAAGAGTAGGGGATTGGGTGGAGTATTACGTGGATCGGTGTCGCAGACGATTCTATCAGGATTTGCGCTTCAACAGAGATACCTCGAAGTTTTATGCGGACTTGAATTGGCTGGCCTCTAAACAGAAGTTTGGACCTTACGCACATTATGGGACGATTGATTCTGCCCACTATGATTTTCATTACAATGTGTCTTCCTCCTTTAATATCAATACTTTTCGATTTACAGTGGAACGCGGAGCCCAGTATCGTTATGACGAGCTTCGCGCCATGATTGAAATTTGTCGGGAACGGGGGGTGGATGTTACCTTTGTGGTGGGCCCTTACAATGCCATAGCATTTCAAAATGCCCATGCCTCGGAAGTGCCGTTGATGGCGGAAGTGCATGACGGAATCATTGCTCTGTTGAAGAAGGAGGGAGCTGCATATATCGATGCGGCGGAAATCTCCCATACGCCGGGTACGTTCAATGACTGGCAGCATCATTCCAGCTATGGCGCCTATTTGCTGTACTTAAAAATCAAAGACTATGTTGTGGAAAAGGAAAATTGGTAGGGTGCTTTGCGTCATCGCGGTGGTTGTGCTGACGTTGCTTTTGCTGATGGTGGCAGTGGAAGGCGATATTTCCTGCCTTTACACGGGATTTTAATCTTCCCCGGAAAATTGCTTTTTGATATATTCCAACTGCCGGCGGTCTCGTTTGGTGGGACGACCCAGCCCATGCGGTCTGTATTCGTATGTGTGGAGCGTTTTCATGCGGTCGTATTCCTCCTGAGGGGTGAGGTCTTCCATGTATTCGGGTACTAAGGGCGCACCCACTCTGCTTTTGGGCGTGCCGAGAACTTTCACGGTTTTGTTGAGCGAGCCGATATGTACTTCGTACACTTCTTCTGTAGATACACTTCGAGATGGCTTTACGTTGGTGCCGTTAAGCTTGACTTTGCCGGCATTGCAGGCTTCCGTGGCAGCGGAACGTGTCTTGAATAGGCGTACGCACCAAAGCCATTTGTCAATTCGGATGTCGAGTTTTTCCATGGCGTGTTTTTGTGATTATGTACTATTTAATATGCTTTGGATTTTCTACGGACGCAATGAATTGCATCCCTACAAGATTGGAATGGGAAATTTACAGTTTTTTCCACTTCATGGTGCGTCCTAAGGCAGGTACGCCGATATAACCGCGTACGCGGAGATCGGTGGCGGATTCAAACCACATTTTGCTCTTGTATGTTTTGCCGTGTACGGGGTCGTAGATTTCTCCATTTACCCATTTGTTCTCCTTGGCATCGTAGGTGAAGTGGTACAACATCTGGATTTTGTCGGCTGGAGTCTTCCGCTTGGCAGGATCCGGATTCTTGATGTCTGTCTTCGGCGTGCCGTCTTTGAAATTTGGGTACTTCATCCAGATGATGCGCCCTTCGTAGGTGTTGTTCGAAGCCTTTGTGATTTTTATCTTGATGGCCTCGTCAGATTGGTCATCGTCAACATAGTAGGTGCCTAAAATTTTATCTGCGGCCGATTGGGCAGCCGCAGATAAAACGGGTAAACATATAATGCTTAAAAGAATGACTTTAAAAAAGAAGTTCTTCATATTGGTGATTATTCGGCCGGTGTTTCCTCAGGAGCATTTTCAGCAGGTGCTTCTGTCTCATTTTCGACTTTCTTGGGGTTGTTCATCATGCGGATCTTGTATTCCAAATCCTTGACTTCTGCCTTTGCGGACTCAATTTTCTTGCGGAATTCGGAGGTGATGATTTCCGCATTCTTTGAGTTGGAGAAGAAACCGAGGTTGTTTTCCCACAGAACGATGTCTTCCTTCAATTGGGCGAGTTTGTTCTTCAGGAAGTTTTTCTCCTTGTCAATCATCTTGTCGGCATTAGGGTTGTTGAGAATGTTGTCGATCTTAGATTGGAAACGGTTGTGCTTGATGTCGTCGGCACTGATCTTCAATTCGCCAAAACGTTTGTTGAGGGCGTCGCGATATTCGGTGTAGATTCTGTCTTTTTCTTTCTTGGGAACGAATCCGATGTTGATCCATTCGTTTTGATAGGCCTTCATGACATCCATGTTGGCACTGCGGTCTTCACCAAATTCGTGGGTGAGAATCTTTTGAATGAGTTCTTCCTTTTTCTTCAGGTTCTCGGCTTCCACATCTTGGATGTTGTTGAAATAGTTGGCTTTTGCTTCAAAGAATTTGTCGCAGGCGGCGCGGAAGCGTTTCCAGATCTGGTCGGAGTACTTGCGCGGGGTGGCGCCGATGGTTTTCCATTCTGACTGGAGGTTGAGAATTTCGGCTGTGGCTTGTTTCCAATCCGTACGGTCGGCAATGCCCTCTGCCTGAATGGCCAGATTCAGTTTTTGGTTGTAATTCTGCATCTGGGTGTCTTTGATCTGCTGGAAGTATTCCTTCTTGGCGGTGAAGAATTTGTCCAAAGTTCCTTTGAAGCGGTTCCAGATTTCGTCGTTCAATTTGACGGGAGCGGGTCCGAGGGTCTTCCAAATGTTGAGCAGGTCGGTCAGCTTGTCGCTTACTTCGTTGTAATCCTTAACACCTTCGGCAGGTTGGTTGACCATTTCCTCAGCCTGTTCGCAGAGAACCACCTTGGCGTTGTAGTTGTTCTGCTCTTCAGCGAAAAGCTTATCGTAGAACTCTTTTCTTCTTTGATTGATTTGGTCGGAAGCGGCTTTAAAGCGTTCCCAAACTTCTTCCTTCTTTTCTTCTGGAACAGGTCCGATTTCTTTCCATTGCTCATGGAGGCTCTGGAGTTCTTTGAAGGATTGGTTGATGGAATCCACTAAAAGAAGAGATTCAGCCTTTTCGCAAAGTTCAAGCTTGCTCTCCAGGTTCTTCTTAAGATCTAGGGCTCTCATTTCCTTGTTCATGCGGAGGATGTCGAAGAATTTCTCAACATAGAAGTGATAGTTCTGCCACAGGTTGGTGGATTCACTTTGGGGAACGGGTCCGATGTTCTTCCATTGCTCTTGGAATTCCTTGAACTTGTCGTTCAGGTTCTTGAGGTTGGATTCATTTTCAATGAGGTTGCGAAGACCTTCAATGATGTTGTTCTTGGCCTCTAAATTCTTTTGCTTTTGTTCTTCTAAGGCTTCAATGAATTTGGCCTTGGAGTCTTTGTATTTTTGGAATGCTTTGTTGAAGCGGACTTCGATTTCGTCGGGTTCGTTGGAGGGAGCTTCCACTTCCTCAACGGGAGCTTCCGGATTTTCGGCGGCAGCAGCTTCGGCGGCCTGTTGGGCGGCAGCGTAGGCTTGTTGGGCGGCACGTCTTCTTTCACGGAAGAATTCAATGATCTTGGAACGAAGGACGCCGACACGCTGTTTGATGAGGTTGAAGTTCGGTTCTTCAACGAGACGCTCTAATTCAGCTACGCTTTGGTCAAGGTCCAAATTGGCATACTCGGCTTCTACCTGTTCTAATGTCTCTGTGACTTCAGCTTCTGCTTCTTCGGCTTCAACTTCCGAGGCACTTTGCTGCTGATCCATTTCGGAAATCATTTCTTCCGCGGATGCGGGTGCGGCAGGCTCTTCTGCCACAGGCTGTTCACAGGGTGCTTCTTCGCAGACCACTGGTTCAGTTTCCTCTGCAGGTGCGGGAGTTTCTTGTGTCGTAATTTCTTGGGCTTCCATGGAAGCGCCGGAGGTTACCTCTTGATTTTGCATTTCTGCATTGTCTTGGGTAAGGAGATCTTGGTTTTCCATAAGGGTTTTGTTTTGTTAGAATAATGTAATAGGGTTATTAAAAAACGGGCGCAAAGATAGAAAAAAGTTGCTCCAAATCATATTGGTTTTACATGTTTTTATTAAAAAAATCATACGTTATTTTTTATATCTTTGCAGCCCTAATTTAGGATATTTATATTCATACAATTTAAAATATTAATCCTTATGAAAAGAGACGAACAAATTTTCAATCTTATCGAACAGGAACGCCAACGTCAGACCAATGGTATTGAGTTGATCGCTTCCGAGAACTTCGTCAGCCCCCAAGTCATGGAAGCCATGGGCTCCGTGATGACGAATAAATATGCCGAAGGTCTTCCCACCAAACGTTATTATGGCGGTTGCCAGATCGTTGACCAAAGCGAGCAAATCGCTATTGACCGCGTGAAACAACTCTTCGGCTGCGAATGGGCTAATGTTCAACCGCACTCCGGCGCACAGGCCAATATGGCAGTCCTCCTTGCCTGCCTCCAACCGGGTGATACCTTCATGGGTCTTGACCTCAATCATGGTGGTCACCTTTCCCACGGCTCCCCTGTAAACTCTTCCGGTATCCTCTATCATCAAGTGGCTTATCAGGTTGATGAAGCTACAGGTTGTATCAACTATGATACTATGGAAGAAGTTGCCCTTCGCGAACGTCCGAAGTTGATCATCGGTGGTGCTTCTGCCTATAGCCGCGACTGGGATTGGGCTCGTATGCGTAAGATCGCCGACCAAATCGGTGCTATCCTGATGGCTGATATTTCCCATCCTGCCGGTTTGATTGCTAAAGGTTTGTTGAACAATGCCGTCGCTCACTGCCACATTGTCACAACAACTACTCATAAGACTCTCCGCGGACCTCGTGGCGGTCTTATCATGTTGGGTAAGGATTTTGAAAATCCATGGGGCAAAACGACTCCTAAGGGTGTTGTGAAGATGATGTCACAACTCCTTGATTCCGCTGTATTCCCGGGCGTTCAAGGTGGTCCGCTGGAGCACGTTATCGCTGCTAAGGCTGTCGCTTTCGGCGAAGCTTTGACCGATGATTACGCTCAATATGTAAAGCAAGTTAAGTTGAATGCTGCCGCTATGGCCGAAGCTTTCAACAAGAGAGGCTATAAGATTATCTCCAATGGTACTGACAACCACTTGATGTTGATCGACCTTCGTACCAAGTTCCCTGAAATGACAGGTAAGATTGCTGAAAACACCTTGGTTAAGGCTGACATCACTATCAACAAGAATATGGTTCCTTTCGATACTCGTTCCGCATTCCAGACCTCTGGTCTCCGTGTGGGTACGCCCGCTATCACCACCCGCGGTTTGAAAGAAGGCGATATGGATGGTATCGTTGAAATGATTGACAATGTTCTTTGCGATGTTGAAAATGAAGAACTCATTGCCAAGACCCGTAAGACAGTGAATGACATGATGCACGACAGACCACTGTTCGCATGGTAGTCAAAACTGTTTTGTTAAAATACGAAGCGGCAGAATCCATTGGATTCCGCCGCTTTTTTATTTTTGCGCTCTCATGTCGTGCGCTGCCTGATGGAAAATATCACCCTGTTCCTTTAGCTTAGTTCCAACATGCGTTGGATGGGAATCAAGGCTTTTTCCCGTAAGGTTTCCTCCATATGAAGTTCGGGCTGTTCGTTAAGAAGTGCTTGATAGATGTTCTCCAAGTTGTTTTTCTTCATATTGATGCAGTCGTGTTCAAGGGCCGCATTGTATAGGGTGTAGAAGGTCTTGTTGGGATTTTGCTTCTCCAGCTCGTAAAGTATGCCGCTTTCGGTGACGACAATAAACTCTTTGCTTTCACTTTCACCGATGTGTTTCAGCATGGCTGCCGTTGAACCAACGAAGTCCACTTCCTCAAGCAGTTCGCGGCGACATTCGGGATGGGCCACGGAGGGTACACCGGGGTGCGCTTCTTTCAGAGCTTTCAGAGCTTTCAGCTCGTAGTGGTCGTGAATGCTGCAAGCTCCGTCCCAGAGCAGCATTTGGCGTCCGGTCATGCGATTGATGTAGTCGCCAAGGTTGCGGTCGGGTGCGAAAATGATTTTTTCGTCTTGCGGTAGCTGGTTTACGAGTTTTAGGGCATTCCCAGAGGTGACGATGAGGTCGGAAAGTGCTTTGACGGCGGCCGAACAGTTAACATAGGAGAGCACCTTGTAGTCGGGATGTTCCGCTTTGAAGGCGGCTAACTTTTCGGCTTTGCAGCAATCGGCCAAAATGCATCCGGCGGACATGTCGGGAACCAGCACTTTCTTGTTGGGGTTGAGGATCTTGGCGGTTTCGGCCATGAAGTGTACGCCGGCAAACAAAATGATGTCGGCATCGGTTTGTGCGGCCTTACGTGCCAAGGCAAGGCTGTCGCCAACAAAGTCGGCGATTTCCTGTACTTCGGGAAGCGTATAGTAATGTGCCAGAATGATGGCGTTTTTTTCTTTTCTTAAAGCAGAAATTTGCTGCTTGAGGTCTTCTTTGTTCATCATAGCGGATAAGTTTTTAGGAGTGCCGTGACAGGCACTTGATTATGGGTTCTATTTATTTGATTCTTTGATTTTTTCTGCAATGGCTGTGGCGATGGCCTCCCGTCCCGCTTGCTCATAATGTTCGGTGGGAAAATCACGATCACGGAAGTATCGATCGCTAACGATGTTCTGGTTGTTGACAACGATGACGCCTTGCGGAGCATAGCGCTCAATGATGTACTGGGCGTTGTGCTTCATGATATACACAAGGTCTGGTCCAACCAGGTCTTTGATTTGCTCCATGTTGTCGGCCAAAATATTGAATACAGGCTGCCATCCGCGTCTTTTGCAAAGTTTGACGATGCGGTCAAAGTCCTGAATACGGGGGTTGTTATCGTCTAATTGGTAGGCAAAGCACTTGATGTAGTGGCAGGTCAGGGCGATGGTGTCCCAGGATACCTGACGTCCGTCATAGAGATGGTCCTGTGTGCCAATGGCCATGTCCCATTCGGCGGCATTCTTGTATGGAAAGTAGTAGGGAAGCTTGATTGTCTGATGGCGGAGGCCTTTTTTGATGATGTTGTGACGCTCGTCGTCACTCCAATGACTGTAGGCTTTGAAGGCGATGAGCAGGCGCTTGTATAGGGCCGGAGCTTTCTTCATGAAGATCTGTTCCTTTTGCAGAGGCGTTTCCAAATCAGAGTATATCCACTCACTGCCGAAGGAACGCATATTCACAGTGACGATGACGGTTTGGATATCGTTCTTGCGTGGAATGTTGCGTAGCATGTCGTAGTAGATGGCAGCATGGCAGGCGTCCTTGCTCAGGGTGGAAAGCCTGCGTGAAGGAAATTGGCGGGCAATCATCTCACTGATATAACTGGTGTCGGTGTCATGAAATCCGTAGGTGTGGTTGGAAGATTCTCCCAAATAAACCATATCGGCATGCTCTGCGATGGGCTTCTGCGCATAATCTATCAGGGTGCAGTTCTGCTCCAGGTCTTTTGGGTACAATGTGAAACGATATAGCAGGTCCAGGGCCGCCAATAGTAGGAGTCCGTATAGGCATTTTCGGATCAGTTTGAGCAATATGTCTTTTGTCTCTTTTTTCATTAGAATTGGAAATAGATAAACGGATACTGTTCAACGGATGAGAAAACGATGATGGCGAAGATCATGCAGGCATAAAGGCTCCATCTTACCACATTCTTCTGTTTTCCGCACCATTGATCGAATCGGCCGTTGCGAATGAGAATGTCCAATAGTATGAAGCAGCCCAAAGCAAACCAGGTGACGATGTCTACATGGAGGTGGTAGGGGAGTGCGGTGTTGTGTGCGAGGGCGGAGAACACTTCCTTCAAAGCACCGAAGGAAGGTGCTCTGAAAACGCACCACAATAAGGTGACGAGGAGGAAGGTTTTCAGTATGTTGAGGCAATGAACGAGCTGTCTGCCAAAGCGATTTTGAATGCGGTCGAAGAAATGGATGCTGCGCAGCGGGCGCTCCAGTACGAGGAGAAGCCCATGCACAAATCCCCATATCATGAAGGTCCAGTTGGCGCCATGCCAGATGCCGCATACGGTGAACACCACCAGTGTGTTGAGCACCCATCGCGGAATCCCAACGCGGTTTCCGCCCAAAGGGATGTACAGGTAGTCGCGAAACCATGTGGAAAGGGAAATGTGCCAGCGACGCCAAAATTCCTGAATGCTCCTCGACAGATAAGGTGTCTGGAAGTTATCAATGAGAGTGAAACCCATGGTAAGGGCACACCCGAGGGCGATGGAGGAATATCCGAAGAAGTCGCCGTAAATTTGGAAGGTATAGAAAAGCATCCCTAACAGGATGTCTATGGAACTGTATGCATGCGGATCGGCATAAATCCTGTCCACAAAGACGCCGAGGTTGTCGGCAACAACCATTTTCAGAAATAACCCAAACAGAATGAGACGCAATCCGTCGGCGATATTGTTGTATTGGAGTGTTTTCTCTTCGTGCAGTTGCCTTAGCAGGTTTTGCGGACGTTCTATAGGCCCCGTAACCAGTTGGGGATAGAACATGACGTAGAGGGCGTAGTATCCGAAATGGCGTTCGGCTTTCTGCGTGCCGCGATATACTTCAATAACATAGCTCAAGCTTTGGAAGGTATGGAAAGAGAGCCCTATAGGAAGGATGATGCTGAGTGTTTTACTGGGATGCTGCCATCCGAAGTGCTGTGCCAGGGCGACGAGGTTTGCACTGCAGAAGTTGAGATATTTGAACACAAAGAGCACCAAACAGGTGGATACTATGCTGATGACAAGGCAGGCCCTCTTTCGGGTAGGTAGGTCGGCCCAACGCTCAATGAAAATGCCGGCACTGTAGTCTATGGCAATGGTCAAAAGGAGAATGAAGATGTATTTGGGAATAAACCAAGTGTAGAACAGACAACTGGCTCCCAGCAACATGATCCATCTGAATCGATGCGGAAGCAGATAGAACAGGATTGTTACTATCGGGAAGAAAACCAGAAATGCAAAGGAGTTAAAGAGCATTATTTGAAGAAGAATCTCCTAAAGTCAAGACCTAGGGCATATATCATGAGAAGGATCAGCAGGATGAAGCCGATAGTGTTGGCGATACCCAGAAATTTGTCGCTGGGCTTCCTGCCGGTAATCATTTCAATGAGGATGAAAAGAATGTATCCACCATCCAATGCGGGGATGGGAATGATGTTCATGAAGGCGAGAATGATACCCAGTAGGGCGGTCATGTTCCAGAATCGCTGCCAATCCCATACTTTGGGGAAGATGCTGCCGATGGTGAGGAAACTCCCGAGTTGGGTGGCGCCTTCCTTCGTGAAGACAATCTTGAATTGTTTGACATAGTCGCCTAAGGTTTGAACGCCCATAACGATGCCTTTGGGAATGGACTGGAAGAAGTTGTATTCCTCCGTAATGGTTCCAAAGAACTGGTATGGCTGTTTGTAACCGACGCCGATATTGCCGATGGAGTCGGGCGTGATGTCAAGGTGGGTGAGGCTGCCGTTGCGATAGAGGGCCAACGTGACGGGCTTGCCTTTGTTCTCCGAGAAACATTGTTTGTAGTCGAAGAAACTGAACATGGTGGAGTCGTTTACTCCGACAAGGCTGTCGCCAGCATGGAGGCCGGCCTTAGCAGCCGGACTGTCAGCCAGAACACTGTCCACCACGAATGGAATACGGTAGTTGCAGAAGGCACTTCCGTTGCTGGCGCCAACTACTTTGCGGGCAAGTGTTTTGGGAATGTTGAGGATGACTTTTTGATGATCACGCTCTACGGTGACGGTTTGCACGTCTTCCAAGAGGATGTCGTTGGCGAAGTCGCTCAAGGTTTCCGGCTTTTCCTGACCAATGAGCAGGATCTTGTCGCCGTTTTGAAAACCGGCATCTTTCATTTCTTGCGAAAACTCCAATCCATAACGTGCGTTTTCCAAGGGGATATATTCGCGTCCGTAGGTGAAGCAGAGTACGATGTAGATGATGATGGCTGATAAGAAATTTACCAGCACACCGCCGATGATAATGAAGAAACGCTGCCAGGCAGGCTTGGCGCGAAATTCCCAATCGTGCATTTCGTCGTCCAGCTCGGATGCTTTGGTGGTCTCATCCACCATGCCGTTGATGGAACAATAGCCGCCGAGAGGCAACCATCCCAATCCCCATTCGGTGCATTCCGGATGGTCTTCCCATTCCTTTGGCGCTTTGCCGGAAAAGAAACTAAAGTGGTTCTTGCCGTCGTACCGTTTGAAACGGATGATGGAAAAACCAGGATTGAAGAACAGATAGAATTGATCTACTCTGGTTTTAAATATTTTGGCGAAGGTGAAATGCCCTAATTCGTGTGTGATGATGAGAAAGGCCAGGCTGGCAACAAGGCCTAAGACTTGCATAGAAATACCCATATTTTATATAAAGTTTTAAGGCGGCAAAGATAACAATTTTTTGTACTTTTGCCCGTCCAATTTTCTATTCCATGGAAGAAGATAAAATTATTGAAAAAGAAAGTAAGGGACCGAATAGGAAGGTCTTATTTGTTGTGGGAATCGTCTTCGGACTGGCGCTCGGTGCCGGCGTGACGATGTTCTTGGTCAATTTGATGCATCTTCGCCATCAGGCGGTGGAGAAACAGGAAATGCCTGTGGATCCATCTGGAAAATCGGATACCGTGGTACAATATGTTATTCATCAGTATGCCGCTATGTCCTCCCCGTCTTCACGCGCAGCGGGAGATAGCTTGGATGTGGATACGCTGTCTGAAGATCTGTCGCAGGATTTGATGATGGATGAGGACGAATTGCGCGAGGTGGAGGAACTGGAAGAGGCCGACGCCTATGTGAAAGAGGAAATGCTTACGAAGACGAGTGCTCGAATTACCTATCTGGATAACAATAAGATGGAATCAGCTGTTCCGGCAAATGCGATGAACTCCATGACGGTTCAGTTATGGAGTACTCCCTTTAAGAACAAACGTTCCTATTGGTTCAATGGTTCTGTCTTGAAAGTGAAGGGCGTGAATGTGGAAAATTGCTCCATTGTGCATTTTAAGAATGCATATTATCTAAAAACATCCAATCATGTGTATCATCTGATTCCCAATAAGCAGTTTGAGAAAATGATTGAAGTGCCCGAACTTACTTTTCCTCAGTAGGCTTTATGGGTGGCGTGTTGCTGTCGCTGGTGAAATATACTCCGAAAAATTCTTTGACCACGATACGTAGCAAAGTGTATGCCGGCACGGCGAAGATCATGGCAAACACTCCTCCTATGGAGCCGGCCATGAGAATGACGATGAATATTTCCAAGGGATGCGTCTGCGTCCTTTTCCCGTAAATAGTCGGTTGTAAAATAAAATCATCAATGGCCTTTGTGGTGCAGAAGGCAATGATGACTTTGATTAGGGTGTGCATTAGCAAGATGGTGTCTGGACTGCTGGGAATGAGGGATGTCAGGGAAATGACGATTCCGGCAATGCAGGCAATGATGGGCCCGACGAAAGGAATGATGTTCAACAATCCGCCGATGGAACCGATGAGGAAGGGGTTGGGGACGCGTAACAACAGGCAAATCAAAAACACCAACAAACCCACAACCAGCATGTCCACAAACACACCGATGAAATAGGACGAAAGTTGTTTGCCGGTGGCATTGAGGATGTTGGAAAAGTTTTCGCGATATTTGGTGGGAATCCATTCCCCGATCATTCTAAAGAATATTCCATGGTCTTTGAGGGAGAAAAAGGTCATGAACAACACGGAAAACAGACCGACAAGAAGTGCACTGGCGGCTTTGAAGGTATTGCTGACAATGTCTGACATGTCTATTCTTTGGAAAATTTCTGAAATTTCCTCCGAGACGAAGGTGGAAAAATGTTGGTCGCTGGTAATGATGCCGAATCTGCGCAACGTGGGGTCTAATCGGTTGAGCCATTCCTCAAACTCATGACCTAAAGCCGTGGGGTCGATGTTGATGACCGTATAGATTTCGCGAATGATGACGGGGATCAGGAAGAAACAGATGCATAGGATGGTCCCTAAGATAACGCAGAGCGTGATAGCGGCCGCCAATGTGGTTGGGAACGGCTTCCCCTTGATACGGATGTGCGACAGCAGTCTCATCAAAGGTTTGCCTAAAAAGGAGAGAGCGAGCGCAATCAGCATGTAAATCAGGATGTCCCAAAAGAACCATCCAAGAAGTACAAATACGGTCAGTATGATGATGATGGCGAGTATGCTTTTCTTACTATTCATGTCGTTTGTTTATTCTTCTTATTTCTCTCATTGTTAGCCCATTGTTGCGGATGCGTCTGCGATAGGCGGCATCAAAGTTCTGATTGTAGGCTAATGCGACA
>JAZRYC010000121.1:0-2354 GCA_045600525.1 Bacteroidales bacterium | reverse complement strand
TGTTCTTCAATGAAAGGATAACCTTCTTCTGCTACAAGCACGGTTTCACATTCGTCCACAATCTTGGCAATCAACTTGGATGGCAGCGGATATTGGGAGATCTTCAATACAGGATAGGGGCATTTCCCATCCTCAAAATTCTCCATCAAATAGTTGTAAGCAATACCAGAAGCGATGATACCCATCTTCTTGTCTGTGCCGTCAATGTATTTGTTGAAAGGAGAATTGAGGGATTCGTTTTCAAATGATTCCTGCTTGCCGAGAAGTGTACGATAATGTACGCGTGCATTGGCGGGGAGCAGGATGTATTGTTTCCTATTCTCTTCTACGTGAAGTTCGTTCTGTGGACGTTCGGCTTTGCGCTCCACACCAGAACGGGAGTGGGATAGACGGGTTGTCAGACGAATCAGCACAGGCGTGTGATATTTTTCAGAATATTCAAAAGCCGCATACGTGATGTCATATGCTTCTTGTTGGTTGGATGGCTCAAATGAGGGAATCAACGCAAACTTGGCATAGTAGCGCGAGTCTTGCTCGTCTTGTGAGGAATGCATAGACGGATCGTCAGCAACCACAACAACCAAACCACCGTTGGCACCTGCGATAGATGCATTCATGAAAGGATCGGCAGCAACGTTTAGGCCGACGTGCTTCATACATACCATGGCACGCTTGCCGGCGTATGACATACCGATGGCAGACTCCATAGCGGTTTTTTCATTGCCAGCCCAAATGCTGTGTACTTCACCGGCACGGCCTTGTTTGGAATTCTGAATAAATTCTGTGATTTCAGTTGAAGGTGTTCCAGGATAGGCATAAACTCCTGACAAACCAGCGTCCAGAGCAGCCTGGGCAACGGCTTCATCACCTAAGAAAAGTGTTTTTGACATAATTGTTGTTTTTATTATTATATGGTTATTAGTGATTTATCAATAAAAATCCTATTTTTCTTATCGTGCGCAAATATACACTAATTTCCTTTACATAGGATGGGAAAATGATGAATGATTGACGAATGGTTAATGATTAATGATGAATGGTTAATGATTAATGACGAATGGTTAATGATTAATGACTAATGGGGTAGGCTGCCAAATTGTCAGTGATTTTTTTCTGTCTGTTTTTTTTGGCACAGTTATTGTTATTGTTGCCCCGCTGTCTTGATGAATTCTGTCAAGATGACAAAATGAAAGAATAATAATAACATTAATACTCAAACATCATGGGAAAAATTATTGGAATTGACTTAGGAACAACGAACTCTTGTGTTGCCGTTATGGAAGGCAACGAACCTGTTGTTATACCGAATAGCGAAGGAAGAAGAACAACCCCTTCTATCGTTGCTTTTGTCGGTAACAACGAACGTAAGGTGGGTGATCCTGCTAAACGTCAGGCTATTACCAACCCCACTAAAACGATCTTCTCTATTAAGAGATTTATGGGCGAGACCTACGACCGTGTGGCTAAGGAAATTGAACGTGTGCCTTACACCGTCGAAAAATCCAACAACATGCCGAAGGTGAAGATTGATGACCGTTCTTATACCGCTCAGGAAATTTCCGCTATGATTCTTCAAAAGATGAAGAAGACAGCAGAAGACTATCTTGGTCAGGAAGTTACCGAAGCAGTTATCACCGTTCCGGCTTATTTTAGCGACTCTCAACGTCAGGCCACCAAGGAAGCTGGGGAAATTGCCGGCCTCAAGGTACAACGTATTATTAACGAACCTACTGCCGCAGCGTTGGCATATGGTTTGGATAAAAAGAAATCTGACTCCAAAGTCGCTGTGTTTGACCTTGGCGGCGGTACCTTTGATATCTCTATTCTCGAACTTGGTGACGGCGTGTTTGAAGTTAAATCAACCAACGGCGATACCCACCTCGGCGGCGATGACTTTGACCACAAGATCATTGATTGGCTGGCAGAAGAGTTTATGAAGGATTTCAATGTGGATCTTCGTAAAGATGCTATGGCTCTCCAACGTTTGAAAGAGGCTGCCGAAAAAGCCAAAATCGAACTTTCTTCTTCGAACTCTACCGAAATCAATTTGCCGTACATTATGCCGATCGACGGCGTGCCACAACACCTCGTTCGTACCTTGTCACGCGCCCAATTCGAACAACTTTGCGATGATTTGATTCGTGCTACGATTGAACCTTGTAAGAAAGCCCTTAGTGATGCTGGCTATAGCACCTCCGATATTGACGAAGTAATCCTCGTCGGCGGCTCTACCCGTATCCCTGCTATTCAAGAAATCGTTGAAAAATTCTTTGGTAAGGCTCCTTCCAAAGGCGTTAATCCGGACGAAGTGGTGGCTATCGGTGCCTCCATCCAAGGCGGTGTGCTCACCGGCG
>JAZRYC010000120.1:0-7488 GCA_045600525.1 Bacteroidales bacterium | reverse complement strand
CATCGCCAATATTTTCGACAACTTCTACCGTGTACCCAAGGGAAATGTACACAATGTGAAAGGGTATGGCTTAGGTTTGGGATACGTTAAGAAAATAGTATCCCTGCACCATGGTCATATCGAAGTAGAAAGTGAAGAGGGAAAGGGAAGTACCTTTGTGGTATATATTCCCATCAAGGGGATCAAGCGAACCTAACTGCGAATTACATCACAAACTTAAAGCCTACGCCGTGCACATTGATAATCTGGATATTGGGCTCGGTGGCAAAATACTTACGCAATTTGGTAATATAGACATCCATATTCCGGGCATTGTAATAGCTGTCATCGCCCCATATCTTCTTCAGCGCATAGCCCCGTTCCAAAACATCGTTTTTCTTTTCAATCAACATTTCCAGCAGCTCGGCTTCGCGTGTGGTGATTTTCTTATCCTCACCTTGAATAGTCAGAATCTGGCGTTTCTTATCGAACTTGATGCTTCCCAGTTCTATGACATCATTTTCTGCTTCCGGCACAGCGGTACGGCGCAAAAGGGCTTGAATACGTGCCAGCAACACGTCAATGGAAAAAGGCTTGGTGATATAGTCATCCCCTCCTATCGTGAGTCCTTTAATCATATCCTCCTGCAGATTCTTGGCCGTAAGGAAGATAATCGGAATTTTCTTATCCAGCTTGCGGATTTCCTGTGCAAGGGTAAAGCCATCCATAAGCGGCATCATCACATCCACAATGCAGATATCGAAATCCCCGGTACAGAACATTTCGTACGCCATTTCCCCATTCGTAGCATGGGAAATGGTGAAACCCTTTCCAGTAAGGTAGGTGGTCAGCACTTTGCCGAGATTGACATCATCTTCTGCGAATAAAATTCTAATGGACTCCATAGTTATGATTTTAAAAATGAAAAAAGGCAGGAACACCGCACAGGTATTCCTGCCGAAAGTTTGTTATCCGCGATACGGAAAATCGCGACCTGGGAAAATAGCCTGTGAACCAAGCATTTCCTCAATACGCATCAATTGATTGTATTTGCAGATACGGTCGGTGCGGGAGGCAGAGCCCGTCTTAATTTGACCAGTACCCAGAGCAACGGCGAGATCGGCGATAGTCGTATCCTCCGTTTCGCCGGAACGATGAGACATCACAGCCGTATATCCGTTGCGTTGTGCCAGAGAAACCGCATTGATTGTTTCCGTAAGCGTGCCAATCTGGTTCACCTTGATCAGGATGGAATTGGCCACACCGCGGTCAAGACCCATTTGGAGGCGTTTTACGTTGGTTACGAACAAATCGTCACCCACGAGTTGCACCTTCTGACCAATTTGATCTGTGAGCCGTTTCCAACCATCCCAATCGTCTTCTGCCATACCGTCTTCTATAGAGATAATCGGGTATTTTTCTGTCCAACCTTTCCAGTAATCCACCATTTGAGCAGGAGTAAATTCTTCACCCGTAGACCATTTCAGTTTGTAGATTTTCTTATCTTCATCGTAGAATTCTGAGGCAGCGGGATCCAGCGCGATGCAAACCTCTTCGTATGGTTTATAGCCGGCGTTTTCAATAGCTTTCAGAATCACTTCCACGGCTTCTTCATTGGATTTGAGGTCTGGAGCGAAACCGCCTTCGTCTCCGACGTTTGTGGAATAGCCTTTATTTTTAAGGACTTTCTTGAGATTATGGAAAATCTCAGAGCCCATACGGACAGCCTCTCTCATCGTCGGGGCACCCACCGGCATAATCATAAATTCCTGAAAGTCCACACAGTTATCGGCATGGGAACCACCATTGAGGATATTCATCATAGGGACCGGCAGCACAGTAGCATTGCAACCGCCCACATAGCGATAAAGATCCTGACCTGTTTCCTGAGCAGCGGCCTTGGCAGCAGCGAGAGAAATACCGAGAATGGCATTGGCGCCCATCTTACCCTTGTTTTCCGTACCATCGATTTCAATCATCCGACTGTCGATTTCAGCCTGGTCGCTGACTTCCATGCCTTCGATTTGCTCAGCCAGAACATTGTTCACATTCTGCACGGCCTGCAAAACGCCCTTGCCCATAAAGCGATCATCCTGACCGTCTCTCAGTTCAACGGCCTCATGAACACCTGTGGATGCTCCGGAAGGAACGGCAGCGCGTCCCATCGCACCGGCAGCGGTATAGACATCAACTTCAACGGTTGGATTGCCACGAGAATCCAATATTTCTCTTCCTAAAACTTTTACTATCTGACTCATATCTTTTTATTAAAACCCGTTTGCAAAACCAAGCCAGTGCGCACTCAATTCAAACAGACGGTTTATTTCTTTAACATTTATCATAAAGGTAAACGCACTGAATCTGCCAAATCTTCGGCAAATAAACCTTTCTATATTACGCCACAAAGATACGATTTTTTTCTTGCTATCCGCCAAAACATTTCAACAAGGGCGAGATGTAATAATATGAGGTGATTTTGGAAGAATAAAGATAGAGACGTTGCACGCAACGTCTCTACATATTAACAATTTCCTTTCAGTACGATAACGAATTCGCCCTTGACCTCTTTTTGTGAAAAATATTCCACTGCCTCAGCGATCGTTCCGCGGAAGGTATATTCATATATTTTAGTTAGCTCCTTGGATATGGAGATCTGACGGTCGGGTCCGATAATCTCGACCATTTTTTCCAGCGACTTCAGCAGCCGATGCGGAGACTCGTAGAATATCACCGTTTCCTCCATTGAAGCCACACGTTTCAGCAAGGACTCCTTGCCCTTTTTATGAGGAAGGAATCCATAGAAATAGAAACTACTGCACGGCAGTCCCGACTGCACCACTGCCGGCACAAAAGCCGTCGGACCCGGCAGGCACTCAACCTCAATACCTTGGGCAATGCACTCCCGAATCAGCAGGAAGCCCGGATCGGAAATGCCGGGCGTACCCGCATCGCTCACGAGGGCAACTTGTTCAGAAGTCTTGATTTGCGCAATGAACTTTCCCAACTGTTCATGTTCGTTGAAAATATGGTAGGTCACACAGCGTTTGTCAATCTCATAGTGTTTAAGGAGGTTGCGCGTTGTGCGAGTATCTTCGCAGAGGATGAAATCAGCCGCTTTCAGCACATTCAGTGCGCGGAGGGTGATATCTTCCATGTTGCCGATGGGGGTTGGGACGACGAAGAGTTTCATACGGAGCAGGCTTTGATATTGGTAAGCATAAACAAGAAACGCCGACCAAAAGTCGGCGTTTCAAAAGTGCCCGGAACAGGACTTGAACCTGCACACCTTGCGGCATACGCACCTGAAACGTACGCGTCTACCAATTCCGCCATCCGGGCATTAGTATATTCCCTCCTTAATGATATCGTGAAGATGGATGACGCCGAGATAGCGTTCATGGTCATCAACAACGAAAAGATTCGTGATGTTTTTGCTTTTCATCACATCTAACGCATCCACGACGAGGGTGTTTTCGTGAATGGTCTTAGGAGTTTTGGTCATCACATCCTGCGCTTTGAGGTGTCCGTAATCAGGATACTTCTCCAGCATTCTGCGAAGATCTCCATCGGTTATGGCGCCGACCACTCGGTCATCTTCCACTACCGCGGTAACGCCGAGGCACTTACCGGAGATTTCCAAAATCACGTCCTGCATTGCGGATTCGGGGGCAACCATAGGCACCTCATTGAACTTATAGAGGTCTTTGACTTTCATATAGAGTCGCTTGCCTAGAATACCGCCGGGGTGCAATTGGGCGAAGTCTTCCGATGTAAAGCCGCGCAGCTTTATCAGCGTGGAAGCTAACGCATCACCTATAGCCAGTTGGGCGGTTGAGCTGCAGGTCGGAGCCAAGTTATTGGGACTTGCTTCGCGGGCCACCGTGCAGTTAAGCACGAAATCAGCCTCCTGAGCCAGATGCGAATCCGTATTGCCCACCATTGCAATCAGGACATTTCCATTTTTCTTCAGAAAGGGCGTCAACAACGAAACTTCAGGTGTGTTGCCGCTCTTGGATATGCAAAGAACAACATCGTCAGGTTGAATAATGCCAAGGTCTCCGTGTATGGCATCGGCAGCATGCATAAAGACTGCCGGCGTTCCGGTGGAGTTCAGGGTGGCTACGATTTTCTGTCCGATAATCGCACTTTTACCAATGCCCGTCACTATCAACCGACCTTTGGAATGAAGAATCGTTTGTACACTCTTGACGAAATCATCGTTTAGATATTGCCTGAGGTTTTGCACGGCATCTGCCTCTTCCTGCAAGACTTTTCCAGCATAGCTGATGATATCTACATTCTCGTCCAAGGTCGCGATTCTTTATTCTTGGGTTTGAGTCTTCTTAGTTTCTATAGCACGCATCCATCGATCATACTTTCTTCGTGCTATTGCAGTATCTCCAAAATAGTATTGAAACTGTTCTTTTGACAAATTTTCCAGTTCCTCATTTTGGAGCTGCAAAAATACAGAACTTTTCAATACATTCGTTTCAGCGGATATATTTTTTTTGTTTTTGGGACAAACTTCCTGACACACATCGCAGCCAAAGACCCCTGGACTTTTCACAAGCGTCTCTCTATCAGGATTTTTATTTTCAATTGTATGATAGGCGAAGCACTTTCGGGCATCTACCCGATAGGCTTCCGAAAGGGCCTGCGCAGGGCATCTATCTTGGCATATCCGACAATTCCCGCAGTCGGAATCGGCCGTTTTATCGTAGAAATCGACATC
Source organism: Bacteroidales bacterium (assembly GCA_045600525.1). Taxonomy (GTDB): domain Bacteria; phylum Bacteroidota; class Bacteroidia; order Bacteroidales; family WCHB1-69; genus F23-D06. The sequence goes on along the minus strand of JAZRYC010000120.1, from coordinate 2,777 downwards.
CACATCCGTCAAAATCGTACCCATAACGAAGAAAGAGCCATCGTCATTATGGATGAGACCGTTTTTGCCAAAGCACCCCACCCCGGCCTCTACCGCCCAGTTCTTTTCTGAGATGCAGGAGCTATCGACCGTGATGCGGCAATGGGTCGTTGGTTCCGCGCGTTGAATTTCCTCCACCACCCTTTCCAGCTGCTCACGCACGGTGAGATGATAGTCGCGCACCCACGTATAGCGAGCGGTTCTATAGCGGTCACTTTGGGGAACATCCGCTATAAGATAGGAGAACAGTACCACAATGACGGAGCGGCAATTCGGAAGGAGAAGGGATGGATCGAAACGTTTTTCCACCTCGCGCTGGAGAAAACTCATCTCCGCGTGAAGTCCTTTGGAAAGGGCATCTTCAAAACGCTGTTTTCCCTGCTCCAAAACACGGGCACGGGCAATGCCGCATCGAGCAAAGCCAGCATCCAACGCCCACTGTTTGATCTGTTGCGAAGAGAGCGTCGGCACACGACCATGAGTGGAATATGCTGACTCTACCATTTCAGTTCTTGGAATTTCTCAGGTATGCGGATGGACGTTGGTCCGGGTACATTGAAGCGAACCACCTTAAGGTCGGCGCGTATTTCCACCAGCTGATCCAAATCCTTCAACACCAATGTTGTAAAGAACGAGGCGGTGGAATCCACCGCCGCAAAGTCGTGATACTCGCAAGAGAAGCGCTGATGTTGGAGCAAACTGTCGGCATGCCCATTAAAGACTGCTTGCACAAAGGGGAAATCCACAGGCATTTTTGTCAGCAAACGCAGAGGGGCATACGTGCCGCGATAGAACTGACTAGTAAGTTTGTTCACATAGATAGCGCTATCTGGAGTAAACACAAAGCGCATCACCTCAATGCCATACGCATGCACATTGAGATAGAGGATGCTGTCCACCCTGTTCACCATATAGAAACCGCAGGAACGGGTTCCACCCGTATCGGCAATGTCGGCATTTCCACGATAAGAAAGCCATTCATAGCCCGTGGCCATGGGGGGCAGCGTGTCCACTAGGTCCTGCGAAAATGCAATCATGGGCATCATCATCATGACAATGCCCACAATCATTGATTCTATATACTTTGTCTTGAAAGACATAATTATCGGATAAGGGTTATAGCTCCATTATATTCCATATCCTCATTATTCAAATTCTTCAATTTGATACTATAAACGTAAACACCGGCCGGGCATAATCTTCCATCTTTGGAGCGTCCATCCCAATAGTCGTACGGATTGGTTGTCTTGAACAGCATATAGCCATTTCTATCAAAGATGCACATGAAGAATTTTTCAGGATCCACGCCCTCACCTTTAGGTTCCCAGCGTTCGTTCAAGCCATCACCGTTGGGTGAGAAGGAATTGGGTATATAATAATAATATGGTACATACACATGAACCTTATGGGTAATGGAGTCGCGGCAGTTGTTGGTATCCGTTGCGGTAAGGGTAATGTTATAATAGCCGGAATGAGTATAGTCGTGGGAAGGATTAGGCTCGCCCGTCACGATATTCAGGCTGGAGTACTTGTCATCGAAATTCCAATGGAGGGAATACGAAGGATCGCAGTTGCTAAAGCATTCAGCCGTTCCAATCGTATTATTGACCACCACCTCTTCGGCCACCGTGAAACGCGGTTTCGGCAGAGGCAGCACATTCACAGTAAAAGTATCCGTGGTAAAGCAGTCGCCGCCCAAAATAGCACGGACCACATACGCCGTAGTGTCATTGGGAGTCACAAAATAGTCATTGCCCGCAGGACCACCTTCCCATTGAATGGTATAGGCAGGATCGTCCATTACGGCATGCAGCGTGGTTGATTCGCCCTTGCAGATGGCGGTGTCGCCAAGGATTGTCGGGAAATCCATCGGAGTAACATTGACCGTGGTGGATTCCGTGCGTCTGCAGTTATTGCTGAAGGTCACCGTCACAGTAACATCGCCCGTCTCCTGGGCCACAATCACAGGATTTTCCTCAGTGCTGCCATTGGACCACAGATAGCTTTCAGGGGTAACACCCGACAGCGAGCCGGCACCTGCCTGCAGGGTAACGTGACTGCCTGGACAAGTCTGGTCATTACTATTATTTGTAGGTTCCACTTCGGGAACGGTAACGACTAACTTCACCGTATCCAACAAGACGAAATGATCGCCACCGGCATTCGTAAATACATATTTGGCAATGTAGCTAGTTGTTTCCTGCGGATCCACAATCAACTTCATTGTCTGACCAATACTGACATTCGCCGTATCGTTTTCATACCAGTCAATAGTAGCATCTTCATCCAAAGGTGTAACCGGAGTAAAACGCCATGCCTCATCATTGGCCTGCTGAGTGTGATCATTTGCCCAAAAGCCAACCCCTCTATCAGGAGCAATGATAATTTGGGAAGATTTCGCATTCTGCAAGCCAATCACTCCTTCCTGACCGCCACATGCTGTTGCCGTCTGTCCCTTACTACAATGCTTCACATAAACGTCTATGATATTCGTACCCTCATAGAGCACCATTTGAAAGGTGTTGTAATATCCGTTGTCTTGTTCATTGGGCGAGCTTCCCGAACCGCTATTATGACCATATAAAGCAATATGGTCATAGTTGAACACGAACTTACGGCAAGGCGGGTCCTGGGTTACCAACTTTCTAACCGCACCATTATTGGAATAATGAGAACAATGGACATCTTGATAAACCCCATAAATACTATTCGCATAATTATATGGATCACTCGCATAT
>JAZRYC010000119.1:0-34115 GCA_045600525.1 Bacteroidales bacterium | reverse complement strand
GACTTTGCCCTCTTCGTACTCCCGTACTACTGACATTTTAAAGGACATGCTGTAGTCCTTTTGCGTACGCTTAACGTACTTGTTCTCTTGTTTTTCCATTTCGTTACTCTTTTTGTTGTAACGCTATTTTAGGACAAGACATATGGCGCATAAAAAAAGCAGAGATTTTTTCAATCTCTGCTTTTTTTATCTTTTTTGGTTGAAAATTAACCGATCATTGCCGTATAGGCAGCTGCATCCATTAATTCATCAACTTGAGCGGGGTCTGACATCTTTACCTTGATGATCCAGCCTTCGCCGTATGGATCGTTGTTTACGAGGGCAGGATTGCCTTCGAGAGCTTCGTTGAATTCAACCACTTCGCCGGCAACGGGCAGCATAAGGTCGGCAACCGTCTTAACGGCTTCAATCGTACCAAATACTTCGTCCTTGTCCAAAGTTTCACCAACGGAAGTGATATCGAGGAAAACGATATCGCCCAATTCGTTGGCTGCATGGGCGGTAATACCGACGTAGGCAACTTCACCTTCTACTTTTAACCATTCGTGGTCAGCAGAGTACTTTAAATTTTCAGGAAAATTCATAATTTTAAATTTTATTGATGATTAAATACTGATAACTGTCAAAATTAAACGGTCATGATTTCCTTTTCTTTGGCTTCCATGATTTTGTCCACTTTTGCGATGGCGTCATCTGTAGCCTTTTGGATATCGGTTTCCAATTTTTTAATTTCGTCCTCAGCCACGCCGCCATCTTTGAGCTTTTTGGCTTCATCGTTGGCATTACGGCGGATATTGCGAATATTGACCTTGGTTTGTTCGGCCTCCTGTTTGGCCTTTTTAACTAATTCCTTACGGCGTTCTTCCGTGGGCGTAGGAACCACCAGGCGGATAAATTCACCGTTATTTTGCGGTGTTAACCCAAGATTGGCAGCCAAAATGGCCTTTTCAATGATGGGAAGCATATTGCGTTCCCAAGGTTGGATGACTATTTGGTGTGCGTCCGGCGTATTGATGTTGGCCACTTGGTCAACAGGTGTGGGATTGCCATAATAATCCACCTTAAGGCCTTCCAACATTTGTGGAGAAGCCTTTCCGGCGCGGATTTTCTGAAGGGATTTATCAAAAAAGGCAATCGTTGAGGTCATGCTGTCTTTCGTATTTTTCAAGCAAGTTTGTGTATCCATAGTGGGGTTGATGTTAAATGTTTAAGATGAATGGGATATGATATTATTTTTGTTTGGTAGTGTCTTTTTGGATTTCCGCTTTGAGTTTCTCAATTTGGGCCAACTGTTTGGTTCGTTGTTTTTTTAGATTTTTAAGTTCTTTTTCGACGAAGGTTTTGTTCCACTTATAGGCAATGCAGTAATGTCCAATGACAAGCAGCAGCCATACGGCGGTGATGCAGATGAATACTTTGAGAATGGCGCCATTGATATCGGGATCGGTGACAATAGCACTGAACAAGGTAAAAAAGAGCACCCACATGATCAAATTGACAATGATGAAAATGCTCAAATGCACTTTGAAGCGTACGCGGCTGGTAGACACGTTTTGCATCTTGGCTTCTTCCTCTACGGAAATCTCGGGAGTTTTAACTTCTTCACTCATAGTGGGAATTTTTATTGAAGCAAGGTTCCTATGGATTCTCCCTTCAGAACCTTGACAAGGTTTCCTGATTGATTGGCGTTATAAACATATATGGGCATGTGGTTCTCCTTGCAAAGGGTAAAGGCCGTCATATCCATAATCTTGAGGTTTTTCTGATAGGCTTCGTCAAAAGTGAGGTTGGTGTATTTTGTTGCTGTCGGGTCTTTTTCGGGATCAGCGGTATAGACGCCATCCACACGGGTGCCCTTGAGCAGCAGGTCGGCGTTGATTTCAACGGCACGTAAGGCTGCGCCGGAATCGGTAGTGAAGAACGGATTGCCTGTACCACCGCCAAGGATGGCGACGTAGCCGGCTTCTAAGGTTTCCACTGCTTTGCGCCATGAGATTTTTTCGCTCACGCCTTCAATGGAAACTGCTGTCAGGACCCTTGTCTTGACATTCATTTCTTCTAATACAGCTTGAAGGGCCATGGAGTTGATAATGGTGGCCAGCATGCCCATTTGGTCGCCCTGGCGGCGGTTGAAGCCTTTGGATGCGCCTTGCACGCCACGGAAGATGTTGCCGCCACCGATAACAACGCCTACTTGGACGCCCATATCCACGGCGGATTTGATTTCGGAGGCGAAATGTGACACCATATCGTAGTTGATTCCGTAATTGTCCTCTCCCATCAAGGATTCGCCACTGAGTTTGAGAAGTATTCTTTTATATTTCATAGACAAAAATTAGGTTGCAAAAATACAAAAAAAAGCTCTCCTTAATCAAGGAGAGCTTTTCATTTATGAATAATGAATAAATTATTCTTGTTCAGCTACAACATTAAGGTTGATGTTGACCTTGTTGAAGTCTTTGTGAAGATTTACAACGGCGGTGTAATGACCGAGTTCTTTGATGTTACCTTCGTTCATAACGATTTTGCGACGATCGATGTCAATGTCGTGTTGTTCTTTCAAGGCATTGGCAACGGCGATAGAGTTCACGGAACCGAAAATCGTACCTTTTTCAGAAGCCTTGGTGGCGATGGTTACTTCGAGACCTTCGATCTTACCGGCGAGGAATTCAGCCTCTTTTCTGATCTTTTCAGCCTTGAAAGCGCGTTGTTTGAGCGTTTCAGCCAACATTTTCTTCTTAGCAGGGGTGGCCATTTCTGCCATTCCGTTAGGAATGAGATAGTTGCGTGCATAACCGTCCTTAACCTTTACGAGGTCATCGGCATAGCCTAAATTCTGTACGTCTTGTTTTAATATAATTTCCATGTCAATTCCTCCTATTAGTTAGATTTTAAATTATCGGTTACAAATGGAAGCAGCGCCAAGTGACGAGCTCTTTTCACGGCCTGAGCGACTTTCTTCTGATATTTCAGAGAAGTACCGGTCAAACGACGAGGTAAAATCTTACCTTGTTCATTGACGAATTTCTTCAGGAATTCACCATCCTTATAATCGATGTATTTAATACCGCTTTTCTTGAAACGGCAGTATTTTTTCTTTTTAATATCAACTGCTACTGGAGCAATGTATTTAATATCTGATTGTTGTGCCATAATTATTCTTGTTCTGTTTGATTAGACTCATTGTTAACTTCTTCAGAAGCGGGAGCCGGAGCGGCAACTTCTTCCTTGGCGGCTTTATCCTTGCGGTTTGCACGTCTCTTTTCTGCGTATGCGATAGCATATTTGTCCATGCTTACCGTGAGGAAGCGCATGATACGCTCGTCACGACGATACTGCAGCTCGAGGTTTTCCACAACAGAACCTTCTGCCTTAAATTCAATTAAATGATAGAAACCAGAGGATTTCTTCTGGATGGGATACTCTAATTTACGGAGTCCCCAGTTTTCCTGATGAACGATCTCAGCGCCTTTGTCGGTGAGAATCTTCTCAAACTTTTGTACCGTTTCCTTCATCTGATCATCAGATAAAACGGGCGTCATAATGAAAACGGTTTCGTACTGATTTGCCATAATTTTTTTTTGTTAGTTATTAATTTGTACTTAGGCTTTTAGCCTCTTTTTTTTCGTTTTTCCAAAGAATACCGATGGTATTTTCTAAGGGGCGGCAAAAGTACACTTTTTTTCTTTTGCTCGTCTCTTTTAATCTATTTTATTTTCAAACGATTAACTTTATTCAAAACGGATGGCTTTGATGGGGGATATTTTACGTCCCACCAGCCATGCGGGGATTGTCAGTACAGCCATGCAAAGTGCGAATACTCCGATATTTAGTGCGATAACTGCCCAAATGTTGAAATGTACGGGGACATAATCCACGTAATAGGTTGCCGGATCCAATTTGATGAGATGAAACCGTTGCTGCATAAAACCGAAAGCAAGTGCGATGGCATTGCCTAACAACATCCCTTTCAAAAGGATGCTCCCGGCAACTATGATGAAAGTGCGTACGATATGGCGTGTCTTCATTCCCAAGGACTTCAGCAGTCCGATGGTTGAAGTTTGTTCCAAAATGATAATGAAGAATATGGATATCATTGTTACGAGACAGACGCACGTGGTTATAATCAGCAGGACCGCCACATTTGTATCAAAAAGGGCTATCCATTCGAAAATTTCCGGATAAATCTGCTTAATGGTTTCCGCCTTTAATTTGTAGTCAATATGATGGTGCACATAATTGCCCATTTCATCGATTTTGTCATAATCCCGAATAAGTACTTCCATTCCGCTGACCTGGTCTTTTGTCCAGTCATTCAGTTTTTGAACATGGCGTAAATCCACCAGGGCAAACATGTCGTCATATTCGGGCAGTCCGGTTTCGTAAATGCCGACAATGTTGAATTTACGCTGGCGCGGAGGATCCTGCACGAAATAAGTATGTACTTTGTCTCCAATTTTCAACTGTAGCTTGTCGGCCATTCTGTGCGAAATAATAATGCTGCTACTGGCTGCCGTATCACGAAGGCTGAATGTATCACCTTCAATGATATTGGGTGCAAAAAGATCCCAACGAAAAGTACGATCAATTCCCTTTAAAACTATGCCTTCCACCTGATCCGTCGTCTTAATGATTCCAACTTTGGTGGCAAATGCCTGTATGTCATCCACCTCTGGATGACGAAGGAGTTGTTTGAAGCAGTTCTGTTGTTTGGCAATGGGGATTTGTTCGTGTGAATAATTCTGATCGTAGTTTGTAATTCGAATGTGGGAACCCATTGCTACGACTTTATTGCGGATTTCCTGTTTATAACCGGAGGTGATGCCTATCGCAATCATCATAATGACCAATCCAAGTGAAACACCGAAGACGGACAAGGTGACAATCGGGCGGGAGAAACGATTGCCTTTGTCTCTGAGAATGCGGTTGGCCAATTGGAAATGGAGAGAAGAAAGGGACATGACAGATTAAAACTCGTAAGAAATGCCGATACGGGCGAACATCGGAAGCGGATTGTAGTAGTCGTTGGGCGTCATAAACGGATAAATGACGTAAAGAGCGTAAAGATCCAGGTTATTTGACACTTTTTGGCTGTAGCCAACACCCAGCGCGCAGGCGTGGAGATTGTCACGATCACTCTGTAATCTAAATCCTCTTCGGGTGTTCGGATCGGCAACGAAACTTAGGTTGGTTGGATAATTGAGGAACTCATAGCCGACGTGAATCAATATACGATTGATGATTTTCGCTTCCGCAAAGGCGCTGGCGCCTGCGGCGTGCGTGGTGAAACGGTTGTAATTCCCATCTGTGAGAACCTGCAGTTCATAACGCGGTCCAATACCTATGCGCAGCCAGTTCGTGGGTTGTATTCCGATTTCTGGGGCCAAAGCCATATTATAGCCGAAGTTGCTGTTGACATTGCCTCCGACAAAGTACTTCAGTGATCTTTCGGTTTTGGCATTCGATTGGGAGCTGCTGCCAGAGCGTTGGCCTCTTGGAAGATTGGTCGTCTGGGCGTTGAGAAACAACGTAAAAGCAGCTAAAAAGCAGCAAATAAAGATTCTTTTCATATAGATAATTTATTGAAAAAGAGACGCGTCGCTGGCATAATGCGTAATCGGCGCGTCTCCGTGTTGTTTAAGTCCGTGGCACAGGGCCAGGGAAGATTATTAGAATTTATTGCCGGCAGCTTGGCAAGCCGTAATGGCAACGAGGCTGACGATGTCTTCCACGGAGCAACCGCGGGAAAGGTCGTTGATAGGGGCGGCCATACCCTGCATAACCGGTCCGATAGCATCGGCGCCAGCCATACGTTGAACAAGTTTATAGGCGATGTTGCCGACTTCCAAAGACGGGAATACGAGCACATTGGCTTTACCTGCAACAGGGCTGCCCGGTGCTTTCTTGGCGGCAACTTCGGGAATAATGGCGGCGTCTGCCTGAAGGTCGCCATCAATCATCAAGTTTGGATCCATTTCCTTGGCAATGCGGGTGGCATTGACAACCTTGTCCACTAATTCATGTTTTGCGGAACCCTTGGTGGAGAAGCTCAACATAGCAACTCTCGGTTCTATACCGGCGATGGTACGAGCCGTTTGTGCGGTAACCACAGCGATTTGGGCGAGTTTGTTCTCGTCTGTGTTCGGGTCTGCAGCGCAGTCGGCAAACACCATAATACCATCATCGCCCCATTTTTTATCGGGGAAGCACATGATGAAGGCACCTGAAACCACGGAAATACCCGGCAAGGTTTTAACAATTTGGAACGCTGGACGCAATACGTCGCCCGTTGAATGTTGAGCACCAGTGACTTCACCATCAGCATCGCCGTTCTTAATCAACAATGTACCGAGGTACAATGGGTCTTCAACGAGCTTGCGAGCTTCTTCGATGGTCATACCTTTTTTCTTGCGGATTTCGCAAAGCATTTCGGCATAGAATTCTTTTTTGGGATTATCCATCGGGTCGATGATTTCGGCTTTGCCGATGTTTTTCAAACCCCATTCAGCAGCTTCGGCTTCTATTTTTGCCTTGTTGCCTAACAGGATGATGCCGGCATAGCCTTTGTCAAGGATGATATCGGCAGCTTTCAGTGTTCTTTCTTCTTCGCCTTCGGCCAAAACAATTCTCTTATTGGCTTCAATGGCATTTGCTTTAATCTTGTCAATTAAATTCATAACTACTTGTTTTTTTATATAAATATTGTAAAAATCTTTTTTTACTCCTTTTTCATTGCTTCGTTGAAACAGTGGCGACAAAGCGGTTCGTAGGAATCTTTTTCGCCAAGAAGAACCTGTCCTTCCGTAGCGACAATGCGGTGGGAATACTGAGCCAAATCACCACAGCGAGTGCAGATGGCGTGCTGCTTGCTGACATATTCCGCTACGGCCATCAATTTGGGCATCGGACCAAATGGCTGCCCTAAATAATCCATATCCAATCCACTGACAATGACACGTATTCCGGCGTTGGCCAGCGTGTTGCAAACATCCACAATGCCGTCGTCAAAAAACTGAATCTCATCAATAGCCACCACTTGCACACTATCCATGTTCACATACAGCAGTATTTCCGCCGAATTGTGCACAGGTGTGGAAATTCGGGAGTTTTCATTGTGCGAAACCACTTCCACTTCATCGTAACGAGTGTCAATGGCGGGCTTGAAAAGTTCGATCTCCTGATTGGCAAATTCGGCGCGGCGGATACGACGCAGCAGTTCTTCCGTCTTTCCGGAAAACATGGAACCGCAAATTACTTCGATCCATCCTTTTTTGTTGTTCCTACTGGCTTTATTTTCTAAAAACATTTTGGCACGCCGATTAAAGAATTTTGTATTTTTGGCCGTTTTTTTGAGCGGCAAAAGTAAAAATATTTACGTTTACAACGACCATTAACCATTTATAAAATGCAAAATTCTTTTGAACAAATCAATGAAGTTCTTGATAATCTCTTGATTATCTGCAATGAAACACTATCCATTTCCAAAATAGAGCAAGATATCCTTTTAGATAAGCTTCGCAAACTGTATCTGCAAACCATTCAAATAAAGACGCAGGAACCAGCATCTCCGTCTATACCTGATACAGTCGAAAAATTAGAACAACCACAACCAGAATATGCCGTTCATCAGGGTATTGTTGATGATGTGGATTTGTTTTTTGATACCGATCATGAGAGTTATGGGGCTCCTACTTTGTCTGATCCCATTCAGAAAGAAGAGGCTCCAGTTGTTGAACCGATGGTTGCCCAGAATGTAAAACCAGAGCCAGTTGCGGCTCCTATGCGTCAGCCGGTAGTCGAGGAAAAACCGAAACCTGTTGTTGAAAAGATTCAAGCGTCAGAGGACTCGAAGGTAAAACCGTCAGTTACACCAACGCCTAATATGACGTCTAAGTCTGTAGCTGACGCAACCACACCTCAGTCCATGTCTGCTTTTAGTCAGCCTAAGGTTGAAACCAGGCCCATTCAAGAGACCAAACCGGAGGTAAAAATGGCTGCTCCTGTATCTGAAAAGCCCGATAAGGAAATAGAGCCCATTCCGCTTCAGAGCGAAGAAGATGATTTGCTCCAATTCATACCGCAGAAAAGCGAGCAAAAACAGCAACCTTCTACGACGCAGACTCGTTCATTGAATGATTTGTTCATTGAGCAAAGAGAAGATCGCTCTCTTGGTTCTCAATTCCAACATGCCAAAGTCGGTGATCTCACCAAGGCTATTTCCATCAATGACAAATTCACTTTCATTAAAGAATTGTTCAACAACAAGGGAGAAGAATTCAGCAACGCCATACAGACACTTAACCAATGTGGCAATATGGATGCTGCCTTTGATTGTTTGGAAGAGTTGAAGAAAAAGTACTATTGGGATACCACGGCTACGGCCTATTTATCCCTTTGTGATCTGCTGAGAAGGAAGTTCATGTAGTTTAGTATGCAATGAGCAGAGGTTTTGTCAAAGAAGGGGACCAAGAAGAAGTTCCCATGGTTCCTCCGCGTGCGTACCTGCCTGCAGGAGTAGTCAATTATGTGACACCTGTGGGAATAGACTTGTTGCTTCAAGAAAGGCAGCAACTTCTTGAGGAGCGTGATGCCATCCAAATGGGAGGGCAGGAAACAGATGCGCGCGTACAGCGAAATTTTATCAATGCCAAATTGGAATTACTGGAAAACAGAATAAAAATTGCCAAAGTGATGGAGCCTAAACACGATGGGGAAATTGCCTTTGGTTCCATTGTGACTTTGAAGATGAATGGTACAGAACTAAAGATTCAAATTACCGGAGTGGACGAAGCCAATGCGGCCAAAGGAAAAGTTCCATTTACCTCGCCCATGGCGAAGGCGCTATTCGGCCATCATGTCGGTGACTTTTTCGACATACAACTTCCTGCTGGCACGAGAACCGTAAAGGTGGTAAGTATAGAATAGAAAAAGCGAGATGATATCATCTCGCTTTTTTTTGAGGTCTCTTCCAGATTCGAACTGGAGTCAACGGTTTTGCAGACCGGTACCTAACCACTCGGCCAAGAGACCCTGCGTTAAGAGGCTGCAAAAATACAATCTTTTCCCGAAAAAACAAGGGCGTGTTGAATATTTTTCAACCTCTTGAATACTAATGTATTAAAGTACTATTTGTTCGGGTAGGGGATAACAATGTCGTCACAATACTCGCAACGATAGGAGCGTTTTTCCTTATCTACCAAATGAAACACTTGGTCGAAATAGTTTTCAACGGAGGTAACGCAGCGAGGATTTTTGCATCGGATAATGTTAGTCACCTTTTCGGGAACTTCCAATTTGACCTTTTTGACAGTCTTACCATCTTCAATGATGTTGACCGTGGCATCGGGATCAATGAGACCTAAAAAGTCATAATTGATATCTATGACGTTGTTGATTTTAATAATGTCCTTTTTGCCCATTTTCTGACTATAGGCATTCATAATAAGGGCTACATTGTAATCGGCTTTGTCCAAATGAAGGTGGTTAAACACCGTGATTCCATAGCCAGCCTTGATATGGTCAATGACGATACCTTTTTCTATACTGTTGATTTCTAACATCTTCTTACGATTTTAATAAATACCTAAAAGTTTCAAGATAAGGGCCATACGAACGAACATGCCGTTTTTAGCCTGATTGAAGTATTGGGCGCGCGGGTCGCTATCGACTTCGACGCTGATTTCATTCACGCGAGGCAGTGGGTGAAGAATGTAGGTGTCGGGGCGGGCGTAGGTCATTTTTTCGGCATCGAGAATGAATCTGTCCTTCAAGCGAATATAGTCTTCTTCATTGAAGAATCGTTCGCGTTGCACGCGGGTCATATAGAGGAAGTCCATTTGGTTCATGTAAGGTTCCATTTTATCTACTTCCATGAATGGGATGTTCTTTTTCTTAATGACTTCTTCGCGGATATATTCCGGAACCTTCAACTCATCGGGAGATATGAGGATAAATTTGACGCCTTCGTAGTTGCTGAGGAATTTGATTAAAGAATGGACGGTGCGTCCGAATTTCAAGTCGCCGCAGAAACCATAGGTTTTGTTTTCCACGCCGCCGCGTAGTCTTTCAATAGTAAGAATATCCGTGAGGGTTTGGGTCGGATGCTGATGGCCGCCGTCGCCGGCATTGATCAACGGCATGTGGATATAGTGGGAAGCCAAGCGGGGAGCACCTTCCTTAGGATGACGCATGGCGGCGATATCCGCATAGCATTCCACGGTGCGAAGCGTATCCGCAATACTTTCGCCCTTTGCCGTGGAAGAGGAACTGGCCTCGGAAAAGCCAATCACCTGTCCGCCAAGGCGCAGCATGGCGGTTTCAAAGCTCAAGCGGGTACGTGTGCTTGGTTCATAAAAAAGAGTTGCCAGGATTCTACCTTCGCAACTCTTACTGTATTTCTTCGGATCTGCAATAATTTGATGTGCCAAATCAAAAATCTCACGAAATTCTTCGCGTGTGAAATCCGACGGGTCTATCAGGCATCTATTCTTTAACATTGTATATGGTTTTTAATTATTGTCTGAATCATTCTTCCCCACAAAAACATTGCAAAAATAGAGAAATATCCCTATACATGCATTCGTCTTTTTATTTTTTTTCAACTTTTTTATTGTTCGGGCAAAATTTCCACATTGTCAAATAAAAGCAACTTGGGAATTACCACGCTGCACGGGATACCCGACAGAGGAAATCGCGCGCTGCCCTGACAATGTTCCTGTCCGTTTACCAAGGTGTTATAATTTTGGATGTTTTTGGATGACATAAGCAAATCACGAAACAAATTGGCATCGGCATTTGAAAGTCGCGCTGAACGAACCGCTTCCTTTTTACCCGTTACTACGTTTATCCTATACAGGTAAACTGGAAATGTGCAGGAAGAATCGGAAACATTCATATTCCTGTCAGCAAGTTTCTCTATCGCGTAGGCATATTTGTAACCTTTGGCGCGTGCCAGCCGACAAAGTTCGCTTTCCATAGCCTTTTCTCCGACTGCTTTGTCGCAGGACATTTCCAGTACGCCAGCTCCACACATGGAGACCAATCGATCCTCCGATAAGGCCAATCGCTGATGTCCATTGCTGTATTTTTCCGCTTTTGAAGGAGTGCGATTGGAAAGTAAGTCATTCAGCACTCCATTTTTGATGAGTTCAGTAGTCTTTGGGACATCGGACCCGTCCGCGTCCATATCATAATAACCAATTAAAGAGGCTCTCTCTCTTTCGGTCCAATCATATACGGCTTGGATATTCACGATATTGCCAACGACCTTTTTCCCCACCTGTGTATTCCAAAGATTGGATGAAAATATTCCTTCTTCTCCATTGCTACCCATAGGAGAAGGTGAAGCGATCAAAGAGGGGTCTCCTTCCAAAAAGGCGTGTGCGAACAATTGTGCAGAAGCTTCGCCGCAGAACAACACCGGACCATGATAATACTCCGTGATCTTATCTGCCGCACGCATTTCCCAGAGGTGTTGAAGCATATTATCCACTTCGGTCTTTATTTCTTCAAAAGAGGGTAGTTGGTTGAAGAATAGGACTTTACAATCAGAGATGGTTTCTCCTGACGCATTTTTGGTTTCTGCCGACAGTTGTATTTTTATCAGGTTGAAAGGTTGTTCATATTGAACTTCTGTACTGGAAAAGAAATGAGCCCATGCCGTATAAGCATAGACGTCGGCTTCTGAAAAGGTCAGTAGCTCATTCCTCGCAGTATCCTGTGCAAGCGCATAGGCACATTCAGAAGCCAGCTGGTTCAGCATTTGCAGGTTGATCGGATGATCTGCAATATTTGATAAAGAAGTTTTCCGGGCAATGTGAGAACGATCTCTGTATTTGGTGTGTAAGGGGAAATAGGTTTGTTGTTGTCTTATTTGTTCCTTTATATGATAATTTACGAGGGCGTTGCGATAGGGAATTTCCATTGATGAATGAAGAGCACGTCGAATGTTCTGATAATTATTATCCAAAGGAATGTTATTCGTTGGCGCAGCAACTATTTTATTCAAAGAGAAATTATCGTTATTCAGTCGATCGCTGCCCACCCAGATTTTGGATTCCACGTTTCTGATGGGATATTCGTAAGATTCCATCAAGCTGCCGCCCATGCTTTTGGCGGTCATTATTTGAGCATCTGTTATCAGGTATTCTATTTCGTATGGTGGCAGTTGTAGGGAGGTGTCCTGTAAAATGGCTGTCATTTCATCATGGACGGCTTTTGCCAGTATTTCGGGAAAAATATCCTCCACGGCATTCGCTAGGGGCTCAACTTTGGATATAAGGCGTGGTTTTTTGGGCGATGATTCGCATGGAGCCGCCTCCACTTGCCGAATGAGGAAAGAGGGAGCACAGCACTGAAAAGGTGTTTTATCAAACGGAACATCTGTCTCAACCACACAGTACCGAGTGCTGCCAGCAGCAATTATCTGTGTTTCTAACATAGTCGGAGAGATAGAGACCATCATTTCAGAAACCAATTCATCGCGACGTTCGTCTGCGAACACCTTGCATATTTCTTGAGGATAGGCATAAAATACACCATTTTCCATGGAAATATTCTTCCATGAACGAATCCAATAACCGAAGGGCGCGTTTTGTTGTTGCAGTTCCTCTTTCATCAATAGATAGAGGTTTTGCTCGGATAAGGGGGTACGGGCCGATACGATGAAGGACTCTGTTTCTTTTTCCAACAGCAAGGGGAAATGGGCCTCTGTCGAAAAGTCTTGAATATGGTAAAGTTGATAGAGTAATTTTCCTGCAGCTTCTTCCGTCACCAAAACAGGGCAAACCGCCTTTTGGCCAGTCGGCGCCTCTGTCAGGTTTTGCAGTTTTTCCTGTAATAGGGTCTCCTCTTGAATGATGGAGGGCGCTGACGGCAAGTCGTTGGGATATTCGGCCTGAAAAGATTTATGGACAGAAACCCATTTTTCATCTGCTGTTCGTTGCGAAGCCTGCAACGTTAAAACAGAGGAATGGTGGTTGGTGATATTTTCTGTACCATCACTATCGAAAATATATTTGCGAATAAACGTATAATGCAGGGTAGCCGTTCCCTCTTCTACCAAATCAAACGAGTTCCAAACTTTTGTACATTCGTTTAGGCGTTGTTCCCATTGTGTCAGACACAGGTCTTGGTTTTTGGGGTAGGCTTCTTTATTTTGTTTGGGATAATCGGAAGGGCAGTCTGTGAAAGGAATGTTTTCGAGTCCCAGCTCTTGTTGCAAGACAAGTTTTTGGTAACGCTCAGAAACATCCCTATAGACTTTTTCCGTTTCACGGACAATGACGGATGAGATGGCCTTCTCGTTGAAATCTATGGGAATGAGCACTTCAGATCCACTGGTTCTTCCTTCCACCACATTTCCTTTTTGGCTATCGCCCGCCCACATTTGAATAGAGAAGAAACATTTGTCGGTTTCATAATGTTCCATTATACTTCCCATGGAAGAAGAGAGTTCCGCATCGGCGCGGTACACAACGGAAAACGACATTTTACATACAGGGATGTTCTTTGCCTGGTATTGCCTATACAGTTCGGACATCTGGTTATGTAAAAGCGCAATCAGCGCATCGTCTTCCATTGACGATTGGGCGTGACCGATGCATACAGACATCAGGCAGGCAACAAGCATCGCGAAAACGGAGCGGAGCAGTCGCATAGGCAGATGGGATTAGTCTCTGAAAATCGTGGCGTCCCGATCGGGACCAACGGAAACGATGGAGACCTTCGTATGGGTTTCTTCTTCAATAAAGCGGATGTAGTCTTTGAAAGTCTGAGGAAGTTCATCAAAGGATTTGCATTGGCTGATATCGGTATTCCAACCTTTGAGTGTTGTGTAGATGGGTTCGATGACGGCATCAGAGCGTGACGGCATGCGGGAGGTTGTTTCGCCGTCCACCTTGTATGCCGTACATATATTGATAGAGTCAAAGTTATCCATGACATCGGCTTTAGTGAGTGCGATATCGGTGACGCCGTTAATCATAATGGCGTATTTGAGGGCCACAAGGTCCAGCCATCCACAGCGGCGTGGACGTCCGGTGGTGGCACCATATTCATTTCCCTGTTTGCGAAGCAATTCGCCGGTGGCGTCAAACAATTCCGTGGGGAACGGACCGCTGCCCACGCGGGTGCAATAAGCTTTCACGATGCCGATGACCTTTCCAGCATAATGGGGATCCATGCCTAGGCCGGTGAAGGCTCCTGCGGCAATGGTATTGGAAGAGGTCACAAACGGATAGGCACCGAATTCCACATCTAGGAGTGTGCCCTGTGCGCCTTCCGCCAATATGGATTTTTCCTGTTGAACGTAGTCGTATAAGGAATATTCGCTATCAATAAATGTAAATTGTTTGAGGGTGTTCAGGGCTGCTATCCACTTGCTGTCCAGTTCTGGTAGCAATGTGCTATAATCAAAGTGGTATTGGTTGAGGATTTCCTTATGGGCTTCGAGGGCCTGATGGTATTTATCCATGAAATTAGGGGAAAGGATATCGCATACGCGGAGCCCCGTGCGTGCGGTTTTGTCTGTATAGGTGGGGCCAATACCCTTGAGCGTGGAACCTATTTTCTGATCGCCTTTCTTGGATTCGTATGCGGCATCCAATAGTTTGTGTGTCGGTAAGATCAGGTGCGCTTTTTTGGAAATAAACAAATTATCGGTGGGTTTCAAACCCAGATCAACCAGGGCGTTGATTTCCTCTTCAAAAATAATGGGGTCGATGACAACGCCGTTGCCAATGATATTGACCTTGTCTTTATGGAAAATACCCGATGGGATAATGTGGAGAACGTGTCTGATTCCGTTGAATTCAAGGGAGTGTCCTGCGTTGGGACCACCTTGAAAGCGTGCCACCACATCATATTTAGGGGTTACTACATCCACGATTTTTCCTTTTCCTTCGTCTCCCCATTGAAGTCCGAGTAAAATGTCAATTTTCATATTTATAAAAGGTTATAGAATATATTTCACGTTTGCAGAAAGCGGCGCAAAGATACATTAAAAATCCATTCTATGGCTTGTTCATTTTTTATTATCTTTGCCGCCTTCAATAAAGTATATTAACTTAAATATCATTAATTATGGCATTAGCAATTGACTCAAGTAATTTCGAATCACTGGTAAGCGGTGATCAATTGGTAGTAATAGACTTCTGGGCACCTTGGTGTGGACCCTGCAAGGCGTTGGCTCCAACCATTGATGAATTAGCCACCGAATATGAGGGCAAAGTCGTCATTGGAAAATGTGATGTGGATGAAAATAACGATATCGCCGTCCAATTCGGCGTGATGAACATCCCAATGTTGGTTTTCGTCAAAGGTGGTGAATTGAAGGACACCCTCGTAGGTCGTGTTCCTAAAGAGAGCATCGTTGAGAAAATCGAAATGTATAAGTAGTTTGAAGTTTCATTTATTCATTAACTAAAATATTCAATTCTTATGTTATTAACAATCTTTTTAATTTGCCTCTGCGTCGTGGTACCTTTCTTGGTGTACTACGTGATTGTGGCAAAAAGAAATCACCCCAAAGGGCTTATTGCCGCTGCATTGAGTAATATGGGAGAGCGTTTCGGCTACTATATTATGAACGCCATCTTATTGCTCTTCTTAGTTTCAAAATTCGGTTTGCCCGATGGTACGGCCGGCCTTATCTATTCCGTTTTCTATTTCGGCATTTATGTGCTGAGTTTGGTGGGCGGTATTATTGCCGACAAAACCCAGAATTACAACAAGACCATTCAATGGGGTTTGATTATCATGTCTCTCGGTTATGTGGCATTGGCTATTCCTTTGTTCAGCAAAACCAACGGTCTTATCGTTGACGGTAATGGTCAGTGGTGGTCTATTTTGATCTTCACCTGTATAGCATTGCTCTGTATTGCCTTTGGTAACGGTTTGTTCAAAGGAAACTTGCAGGCTATCGTAGGTAAGATGTATGATGAATACGAAGCAGAAGCCGCTAAAGAAGGTCCTGAGGCCCTCAAAGTTGCTAAAGATCGTCGTGACTCCGGTTTCCAGATTTTCTACGTTTTCATCAACATCGGTGGTGTATTTGCCCCGCTGATTGCTCCTGCCGTTCGTCAATGGTGGCTGAACGCCCACAACTTCGTTTACAATGCCGACATGTCTGCTCTCTGCCACCAATATTTGGCAGATGGCCAACTGACCCAAAAGTTCACCGAAACGGCTGCCCTGGCTACTAACGGTGCTGCCATCACAGACTATACGGCATTCTGCTCCGACTACATTACTGTTTTCAACACCGGCGTTCACTTCGCATTCATCGCATCTGTGATTGCTATGTTGATATCCCTCACTATTTTCTTGTGCACCAAGAAAAACTTCCCGCAACCTGTTAAGAAAGAAAAATCCGAAGTGGTTGAATATACGGCTGAAGAAAAACAAGCTATGGCAAAAGAAATCAAACAACGTCTTTACGCTTTGTTTGCCGTGCTTGGCATTGCTATATTCTTCTGGTTGTCCTTCCACCAAAATGGTCAGTCCTTATCCGTGTTTGCTCGCGATTTCGTCCAAACCGATTCCATTGCACCGGAAATCTGGCAGTTGGTGAACCCATTCTTCGTAATTGTACTTACTCCTATTATCATGTTGGCATTTGCAGCATTGGCACGTAAAGGAAAAGCTATCTCTACTCCGCGTAAAATCGCCATCGGTATGGGTATTGCCGGATGTGCCTATCTGTTCCTGACCATCATCTCCATCGTTCACAACTATCCTTCTGGTACGGAATTTCGCGCTATGGACGCTGCACAGATGGCAGCTGCAGGTTTGTCAAAAGCTGCTCCTTGGATTTTGATTGCCACCTATTTCTTCCTGACGGTAGCTGAGTTGTTCATTTCTCCGCTGGGTCTGTCATTCGTTTCCAAAGTGGCTCCTCGTCACATGGTAGGTCTCTGCCAGGGTTTGTGGCTCGGTGCTACGGCTATTGGTAACTTGATGATCTGGATCGGACCGGTTATGTATAACGCTTGGCCAATCAAGTACTGCTGGATTGTATTCTTGGCTATCTGCCTTGTCTCCATGGGTGTCATGCTCGGTATGGTGAAGTGGCTGGAAAGAGTTACTGAATAATTATTAGATTTTCCATAACAAAAAAGGCGGCCGTTTGGTCGCCTTTTTCTATTTATGGTGTATGCTTATTTCTTTATTACTTGTAAAGCTTTAAGAATGACGGGGTCTGTTTGGTTGATGACCGGATAGAAGCAATCGTCGCCGTAGAGATTGCGGCCAATGAGTGCTTTCGTCCATACTTTGAGTTCCTTTTTGGATTCGGCTGTCATTACCGGTGCTTTTTGTTTTGACAGTTTGACATAGTAGGCAATCACTTGGTTGAGTAGCGCATCGGACACTGTCATGGCAGAGATATACTGTTGTTTGGTGGCAAATTGTTTTTTCAAAGACTCCTTGTTCTCGTTGGCATAATGGAAGCAGAATTGCACCAATGCTGCAGAATTGGCAATTTGATAGTATCCATCCAATTGGTTTCCCTTGGGGATAGGTACGAAATAATCCGGCATAATGCCGCCACCACCATATACGGTACGACCACCTACTGTTCTGTATGCTTCTTTTTTATCCAGCTTTATGCTGTCAGCATATTCCATTTCCCCATGTAGGTATCTATCGTAGAGTTCTTCATAATAGGCTTCCGTGCCGTTTTTGTAATTGCGCTGAATGCAGCGTCCGCTGGGCGTATGATAGCGGGCTGTGGTCAGTCGGATAGAGGATTGGTCGGAGAGATCAAACTGTCGTTGTACGAGTCCTTTGCCGAAGGAGCGGCGTCCTACGATAAATCCACGGTCGTTGTCTTGGACGGCGCCTGCCACAATTTCTGAAGCCGACGCACTGAAATCATCAATCAGAATAACAATTTTTCCCTGTTGGAAGGAACCGTTCTTCGTGGCGTAAATCACTTCCGGACGCACCTTAAGACCTTCAATGGAAACAATTTCCTGTTTGTTGGTTAAAAATTCGTCGCATACTTGGACAGCTGCATCTAAAAATCCTCCGGCATTCCCACGCAGGTCGAGCAGCAGTGATGTCATACCCTGACTTTTAAGTTTCAGCAATGCTTTTTTAAACTCTTCCGCCGTGGTGCTGCCAAATTCGTTCATTTTGATATAACCAGTTTGTTTGTCAATCATATAGGCCACATCAATCGTATAAGTGGGAATCACATCGCGTTTGATTTCATAATTGTAGGTTTCCTTGAAGCCGGGACGGCGAATGCCGACTTTCACCTTTGTTCCCTTTTTCCCGCGCAGCAGCTTAAAGACTTTGTCATTGGTGGCTCCCACGATGGACTTGTCATTAACGGAAATGATGCGGTCGCCTGCGCGAAGACCGGCTTTCTCGGATGGTCCTCCCGAAATCGTGGCAATTACCATCACGGTGTCGTTCATGATGTTGAACTGCACTCCGATGCCTTCAAAAGAACCCTCCAAAGATTCCATCATAGTTTTATTCTGTTCCTGGGTGGAATAGGCGGAATGAGGATCCAAACTCTGTAGGATGGCGTTAATAGCTTGGTCATAGATGGAATCTGTATTGACGGAATCCACATAATATTTGTCAATATAATTCAGCACCTCATTCAGTTTTGCGGTTTTGGAATTTGTTGGCGCACTTTTTTTGGAAGGAAGAAAGTTTACCGCCACGGATATCCCAAAGAGGAAGGCTATGAGCAAATAAAGGAAAATAATCCAGCCGTTATAATGTTTGTTATCCATTTTTCAATTTTAAATCATTAATGTTGCCTTTTGATGGAAGACTGGTGAAGCAATTCCAGAAAATTCTCTACAAAAGCTCTATAGTCTTCATCGGTTGCATTTTTCAAATAGCGTTGGCGAACTTGCAGCCACTGTTTGGGTTGCACCACAGGAAGGTTGTGTTTCTTTTTGATGTGGGCGATTTCATCAACAATCTGCATTCTTTTGTGAAGCAGTGTGCTGAGTTGGGTGTCTACGTTTTCCAGCAGGGCGCGTTGTTTGATGAGTTCGTTGTTGGAAATATCCTGGCGAAAACAGAGCTGGTTGACTAAGTTGGCCCATGCGGAAGGCGTAAGCTGCTGGGCGGCGTCACTCAAGGCCTTGTCTGGCGAGCAATGGCATTCCAACATCAAACCATTGAATCCGTAGTTCAGTGCCAATTGTGAGATTTGCGGAATCCATTGGATATTTCCGCAAAGATGTGAAGGATCGCACACAATAGGAAGCTCGGGCATGGCCACCTTTAAATCAATGGGGATTTCCCAACAGGGGGCATTTCTATAGACATTTTCGGTGCTGTCTGCAAATCCCCGGTGAATAGCTATTACCTGCGTGACATCGGCCTTACGAAAACGTTCGATATTACCTATCCAGAGTTTGAGGTCGGGCACCAGCGGGTTTTTCACCATCACTGTGCAGGGTGTTCCCTGTGCGGCGGTAGCAATTTCCTGCACTTCCGAGGGATTGACCGCCGTGCGAGCACCAATCCAGACCGCGAGAATATCCTGCTTCAGACATAATTCAAGCTGCTTGGGATTCATCACCTCCACACAGACCGGAGTGCCGTATTGCTGCTGAATCTTTGCCAGCCAGGGAAGAGCTTGTTCTCCGATTCCGGCAAAACTTTCCGGGTGACTGCGCGGCTTCCACACGCCGGCACGGAAAAAGTCCAAATGCAAACCCTTTGCACCAGCTTCGGCATGCAGCTGCATGGCGGTGTTCGACAACTGTTGCTCGCTTTCCGCAGCACACGGTCCAGCAATCATTATTGCATCCATACTAATCCTCCTCTTCCTCCTCAATGTTCGTAAAATACTTTTTCACAAACTTATTCTTCCAACCGATATTGCCCAGACGATAGGAGAAGGAGGGAAGTCCTTTTGCATTATCCGGAGCCAACGACTTATTCTTTGGTTTGGTATTCTTTATTGCCTCATTGAAGGCCTTATCTGAAGAATATCCTGAAACAACGTTGTTGTCAAATTGGAAATAATAATATTGTTGGTCGAATTCAAAATAGAGATATAGTTTGTTCCTAGATCCTCTTTTTTCAATTACGATACGTCCTGGAACCTGCTTATAGACTTGTTTGGAATTACAGATAATCAAGGGAAGTACTGTTTGAGACTTGAACGTAGATTGATCTTTGTCCCATTCGAAGTCGATATTGGAAAAGAGGAATTTAACCTGAAGGGGTTCGGGTAGACGACGTTGGTTGCCGAGGGCCACATTACGCGTATAACGCTGGTATTCCACCTTGCCTAATATATTGTAGAGGGCCATGTCGTATGCTTCATCAGAAGAGACATCCACAAAATCCAGGGAGGAGGAATTCTCCAAAGCCTTTCCCATCAATTTCATGGATTCCTCGTTGAAGAAGAAGTCAATGGAGGTCGTCAGATGCATTTCTGCGGAATCGGCCTGCATATAGTTAATAATTGTACCATTTGTAACAAACTGTACTCTGCCCAATTTCGTACCCATATCAATGGTACCCGTGCCTGTTGCCACGCAGTCATCCGTATTGAGCGTGATGATATTACCGGGAGTAGAGGGATCCTGAAGTTTTTCCAGGGAGGCGGCTTTGAATTCATGTGTTTCCTTATCGTAGGTGATATAGCCGAATACGTTGATGTACTCTGCGTCGTTGAATTCGTCTTTGGCCTCACCAAAGGCTGTGTAAATTCTTCCCGTCTTGTTTGATGAGGTAATGGCCACTACTACCTTTCTTTCATCCATGTCCTTGGTTCTTTCATGAACTTGGAGCATGATGTTGTTGGGATCCACTTGTTGGAGTATCTTCATCGGGGCATGATGGATGGTGTCACAATCATGCCGTATTTCCACTCCGCCGAAATAGGATAGGAAGGGTTGGGTGCTATGTAACTCGGCACGTCCGCTGAATCCGAATCGGTCACTGAATTGGAAATTTTTTTCGGCAGGAATCTTAGCATCGCCGAAAGTTTCCTTATTAAAGTAGACCGTGTCGAAATAAAGTTGCTGAACCTGCTGATTTTCATCCACATAGTCGTAATATCCATTGGCATAGAATTTACTGACGGTTTGTATGCGCACGTTACAGTCGTATAACTCGTGATATTTATTGTCGCGGCCGGCCAAAATGCGCGATTGATGGAACTGGTCCATGACCGCCTTTTCGCGAATGACAACATCGCCATGATGAGGAATCACCGCAGCATCGCCCACATTGATGAAACGAACACCGTGTGCGTAGATTACGTTTTTCGTAAAATCAAATTCCGCGCTTAATGCTGGGAATTGATAACCAACAGAAGGATCAGCTGCGTAGATTTCGTTACCCACACTCTGCATATCCACCAGGTCTCTGGAAGGCGTATTGTCTATATCGGTATCCTTGTAGGGGTCGTCCCACTTGAAACGAAGCAGGGTGGAGTCTATGGGATCCCATTCAAATTCGGAGGATTTTGCCTTGATCTCATTTTTTACAAAATAGACAACAGAAGCTGTTCCATTGGCTTTGAAGTGCCCTTTTCTTGTTTGAAAATCAATATGGGAGTTGTAGTTGTCGGTGGAGAAAGCAATATCCTCACCCTTACTGATGTCATATATACGCAGGTCTGCGGTATCTGCCAAAAGTTCGTGATGTTTGAAGTTAAATAGGTGGGAAGTGATATCGGCGCGACCGAATTTCACCACTCCCGTACCCATCATACCATAAGGGGTGATGACCGAATTTCCGGTTAACTCCGTTTCCTTAAACACCGTCATAGGGGTCTTTTTTGTATATACAAACATTTGATCCTCATAGGGTTTCCAATGCAGATAACCTTTCTTCATGGAAGCCGGCGGAAATTCCACGCCGCCGAGTTGTTCATCTACTAAATGATTATCGGCAGATCCGTTTGTGGAATCCAGATAAAACACCAAGCTGTCGGAAACGGTATGCGAAGTGATATAGTCAATTTGGCCATCTCCGCGCAAGCCCCTATTGCTGAGGTCAATGGTTCCTTGATACGAGCCCTTGGATCCGTACATAGGCAAACCATTGGTTTTATGAACGAAACCAAAGGAATAGTCTGGCTGGACCTTCAACGGTTCTTCTATATCTGGAAAAATATTGCCGGAAACCAAGGCGCCCGTGAATTTCATGGAATCAAGTACGAAATTGTCCAAATTGACCACGCGGAACTTATTGACGGCATAATAAAAACGATCTCTGGTATATACGCCGCCGAGCACATAGGGCTGGTCGTAAAAGACCTTACCTCCCTTACGTGCTTCGAAAATAGGATAATCCGGATAATCCGTCATACCGGATTTGTTTCCCGGCACGTCCACATACAGTATGCCGGAAAGTTCTTCCAGACGTCCCTTCACTTGTCGTAAGGGATAATCACCATACATATCTTGTTTCTGCGTGGTATCTTCCACATACATGATGAGGGAGTCAATGACATTCATATCTACTAGGAAACGATCATAGTCAAATTCACAATTATGTGCTACAAAGTCAAAAAGACCGCCGATTACCCGTCCGGAAAAGACCATGTTACGATTTTTCTTTACCGTCACCAATTCGTTCATGGGATACACATTCACAATCTGCGGATCACTCAGTACAAAAAACTCACACCCCGTTATTTTCAAATCATTGGTTAGTAAATCCATGGAGGCAAAATGGGTTTTCGACTCTAAACGGATGTAGTCATAATCCTTCTTTTTGACTTGGTTGTTTAGATATTGGGCTATTTTGCTGCGGTAATGAATTTTATTGTCATTCACATCATATTCAACAAAGCCTCGGGCGGCAAAGTCGATCATCATGGCTTTGATATCCAGAGGCGGCCTGTTGAACCAACGAATAACATCCTCTATGGTCAGATATTCATAGCCGGCAGCATTAAACAACTTCCATAGGGTATAGAGGGGATTTTCCGTATTATAGCCGGCAATCTCATGCATAACGGATTCTTCATAGTAATTTTGGGATTCGAAGACAGCCGTCTGCTGACTGGTATTGCCGACAATAGGTTTGAATTCAAGGCGCATGTCGTTGGTGTTCCAATGAATGGATTCCACAGTAATATCCAGTTTATGATAGGAGTCAAAAAACGGGGAGCGTCCTACGCCCTGTTTCGGGCGGGAGATTAGCAACTCTTTGGACTCGTTGTCGAATTTGAAATTGGCTGCCGGGTGATAAATGGAGTCTTCTCCAATATAAATGCTGACTTTGGAATCCTCTGACAAGAGGTTTGTGGGACGTATTAGAAAACTTTTGGAGGCAGAACGAATAATGGCCTTCCCTTCGCGTTTAATGATAACGTAGGCCATCGTATCACCGGAAGATGTTCCGTAAATAGAGGCGCCCCTTAAATCAAAACCACCCACATAATCCACGTCCTCATAGAGGTTTTGAATGGATAGCGTTTTGTCCTTACTGATAAAGCGTGGGTAGGTGGCTTTTTCTTCTGATGTGGGCAGGACGGCTTTATCCACTACTGTGCCTGAAATGGGATGGTCAAATAATGCGGGATAGTAAAAAACTGCCTCTTCGGATGAGACTTTCGGAAACCGTACATCTATTTCATAATCCTTCAGTTCAGCCTTAACATCTCGACTTAATCCGGCACGATCCCAATAGGTGGTGCCTTTTTTGGCCAGAAACTTCGTTCTGGCAGGATAGTATCTTCCCTGCACGCCTTCGATAGTAAGACTGTCCTTTAATGAAGATCCGATTAAATCCACATCGGAAAAATCAAAAAAGGGTTCCTGGTCGAAGCCCATGGCATCAATTGTACCCATGGCCACCCATCGAACATTGTCTCCTTGGAAAAGAATGTGATTTTGAAAAAGTGATTCGTAGATGTTCATATTGTTTGTGAACTGCGTCACACTATGCGTGGCATGATATTCCACGATTTGGTTCCATGTTTCTGTCTCCATGGAAAAATCGCCAGACACGAATGCCTTATAGGCGTGTAAATAGGACTGGAAATTGGGGATGGGGCGAAACTTATGTCGTACTAATGCATTGGCTTCCTCAATAAAACCGAGTTGGTTTTCATAATCAATGGCAGTTGTCCAAAATTCGGAAAACTCTTCCAACATTTCAGTGGCTTCTTTTTGGCGCTCCTTGGATACCGTGGAAAGATATTGCTTCATTTCCTCCACCGTTTTTGAAGGATCATTGCTAAAGGAATTAAAACGCTGTGCCTGAACAAAAATGGTCAGGCACAGTAGAGAAAGTATTAGAAAATATTTTTTCATAGGATTGTAATGAACTACATATTAACGGGTCTGCCGGCAGTATTGAACCAAAGTTCTGTTTCCTCCATGGTTTTTTTATTTTGAATCAAAACTTTATAAAGATTGACTTTGTCGGCGATTTTCTTCACACTGTAATATTCTACGACTTTGCAGCCCTTATGTTCCTTTTTAATATAATCTTGAATGGTCGTTGAAAGATTGTCAGGTTTTCCCAGGAGCCATGTTTCAACAATCGTACCCATACTGTTGATCACGCAGGTCTCCTTTCCACGCGTGGTATAGTAATGGGCCTGATAATTCATGTTGTCTTCTTTCCATTCCACATTGGTTGCCTTGGGATATTTGAGTTTGAATACGGCCTGAATGTTTTCAGGCACATTGTGTGAATCATCATTGTTGAGGCTCATATTCATCTTTTCGTAGTATTTTTCAAGTGCCTCGTCCTCGTCGCTGGCCCTTTGGGCATTTTCCAGTTGATAGTCGGGATCAATGGTGCGAATCAGCTTACCCGTTTTGTCAAAGATGACGGTTGTGACTAATTTTGCCTTATAGTTGGCTTTCTCGTAGAATTCTACCATGGTTTTGTCATCTTTATCGGCACGTTGTTCTTTTACAGCATTTTTGAATTTAAAGCCTTTATAATAATCGTTAAGATGTTTGAGCATAGGTCCGGTAACCGATTCTTCCGGAAGAACGGTGAGCATTTTCTCCCAGACACCTTCCTTTGTAAAATAGGCGGCCGTCTTTTTTCCGCTATTATAGCATTTGGCCACATAGCTGTTATCAATAAGGAACCAATTTAGTTCTTCGGGATGCAGAACCTTTTTGGGAAGGGCTTTTTTCACGGCTTCGGGAACGGCTGTCAATTTAAGTGCCACATTGCCCTGTTCGTCTTTTATGATAGGTTCGGGTTTTTCGGGTTTCTCCTTTTTGGGCTTTGCCTCAGGGGCTTTTGCCTTGTCGGCAACGTTTTTGGTCTCAGCAGGTTTTTGCGGTGCCGGTTTGGTTTCCTTCTTAACAGGTTCCTGTTTGGGCTTGGCTTCTGGCTTTGGTGCAGGTGCCGGTTTAGCCGCCGGTTTGGCCGGTTCTTTTGGCTTATCCGTGGAAGGTTTGTTTGTAGAGGCAACCGGTTTGGCTGTCGGTTTGGCCGCCGTCTGCTTGGGGTCTTTTTCTGCCGGCTTCACAGGTACTTTTTCGGGTGCGGGAGCCAGTGGATCTTTGAAATCGGCCGGATCCTCACGATTCATTAACACACCTTTGTCGTTAAATGTCAGTTTGGAAGGTTTGAAACCCACACCATCGGGTTTTACTTCAATGTAATAATGCAGGGCAACATCTTCTTTTTCTTCTAGACACGCCATGCTGACAATGAATTCAGGATAGTTTTTATTCACATATTCCGTAATGGAAGAAGGTATTTCGTCCTTTTTAATATCGTATGTGGTACGCTCCCATTCTCCCTTTTTGGAGATGTATGCCTTGCCGATACTTCCTTCATCCTTGAATGTGGCCACATAGGAATTTCCTTCCATTTGCCAGCTTATTACTTTTACGTATGGATATTGAAAATCAATAGCTTGGGTGACATCTGCCGGCACTTCTGTGGTTTTTAATTTTTGAGCTGACACAAATGGTATGGCAACTATTTGAATAGTAAAAAGAACAACTATGAATCTTACAATTTTCTTCATAAAAATCTACTTATTTAAAATGAGGGACAAAAATAGCATTTTTTTGTACTTTTGCCCCCTCTAAAATTTATATTTATGCAGAAGTTTGCAAGCTTGATTTTTAGCCTATTGTTAATAGGTTCCATTTCCGCCCAGGATACCGTTAAAACATATTGGAATAACAACAAACTGATGTCTGTCGGTGTGGAAACCAAAGGAAAGGAACAAGGACATTGGATTTATTATCATAACAATGGCGTGAAGTGGACGGAAGGAGACTATCAGGATGGAAAAAAGGTCGGCCTTTGGAAAGTATGGTTTGACAACGGCAAATTATCTCAGGAATATCAGGCCGAAAACGGTCCTTTTAAAAGTTGGTTTCAATCGGGACAAATTGAGTCGGAAGGACAATTCAAGGACGGCCAGCGCACCGGCACGTGGATTTTTTATCATTCTAACGGAAAATTATTCAAGGAAGTGGCTTATGTGGAAGATAGTGTGGAAGGACATGTTGTGGAATATTATGACGACGGCAGCAAATATTTCGAAGGTGATTATAAACACGGCGCCCTTGACGGATATGCATGCTGGTGGTCTCGAAGCGGACAGAAGCAAATGGAAGGCTCTGCGGTAAACGATTTACAACAAGGTGTTTGGAAATTTTACAACGATCAGGGCACCCTCGGTAGTACCGGTAATTTCAAGGACGGCCTCCAAGACGGGGAATGGACCTATTATTATGATGATGGTAGTTTATGGAAAAAAGGACATTATATTGCTGGACAACGCGAAGGAGAGTGGACGGCGTGGTATGAGGATGGCAGAATTCAACGTCATGGCACTTTCGCCAAAAATCTTGAAAACGGATTATGGACTTCTTATTACCATAATGGAAAAATTCAAGATCAAGGTTCCTTCAAAGATGCCGAATTGGATGGCGTATGGGAAGGTTGGTACGAAAATGGGGCCAAGAAATATGCCATTACCTATAAAAAAGGCGTGATGTGCGGTTTATACACCTATTATTGGGAAGAAACCGGAAAAATGGCGCGTCAAGGCAATTACAAAGACAATCTTCGAAATGGAAAATGGAAGGAATTTGCCCAAAACGGAAAAATTCTGTCCGAAGGAAAATATGTCGGCGATAAGAAAGAGGGGAAATGGACTTTCTACAACGTCTTTGAGAAAAAAGTTCGTGAACAGAATTTCTCAGACGGGGTGCAGGATGGCGCTTTCACGGAATATTACGATAATGGGGCAAAACACTTCCAAGGAACATTTAAGAATCGTGTTCGCGAAGGAAAATGGTCCTGTTGGAAACCAGATGGCAAACTATATTACAGCGTTCTATTTGAAAAGGGAAGGAAAGTAAAAGAGTTATATGTATCTGAAGCGCATGGAGAAAAGCCTTTATAATAAATCTAAATCCCACACTACACTTACCACATTTATTCATAAGCTAAATCGTAAAATGAGCGATCTGACAATACAAGTTTTTCATTTCAACCCATTAGTGGTTAACACTATTGTGCTTCATGATGAGCAAGGCGAAGCCATCATCGTGGATCCGGGCAATTGTTGTACTCGCGAAGATGTTCGACTTCAAGATTACATTTCCCGGCATGGGCTGGCAGTGAAAGCTATTGTCAATACGCACCCCCACATTGACCACATTGCTGGAAATCGATGGTGTGCGGAAACCTTTAAAGCTCCTATTTTGTGTCACGAGGCCGGCATGTCCATTTATCAAAAGGCTTCCGCCTACGGAGCTGCCTTCTGCATTCCCGGTGAAAACATGCCCCAACCAGATAGATTCATTAATGAGGGAGAATTTATCTCCTTCGGGAACCAAAAACTGCAAGTCCTTTATACCCCGGGCCACTGTGATGGCAGTATATCACTGTACGATGCGACTCATAAATTCGTGATATGCGGTGACGTCATCTTCGAATGCAGTGTGGGATGTACCAACCTGCCAACGGGAAATGGGCCCCTGCTCATTCAAATGATTCAAGAAAAGATTTTATCCCTTCCAGATGATGTGACCATTTATTCCGGTCACGGGAATAACACCTCGGTTGGGTTTGAAAGAATTAATAATCCCTATTTAGTATAAGATATAATGAACGAAACAAATGCCTTCAACGCCATTCCCCAACTGCCGGAGGAAACCCTGAACAAAATGGCCGACAGCTATCGCGATATACTGCTCAACGTAGGAGAAGACCCCCAAAGAGAAGGGCTCCTCAAAACGCCGATGCGCGCATCCAAAGCCCTTGACTTTTTAACTCATGGATACCGGCAGGATCCTCGCAAAATTTTGGAAAGCGCACTTTTCCACGAAGACTATAAGCAGATTGTCGTTGTCAAGGATATTGAAATATACTCTCTTTGCGAACATCACATGCTTCCCTTTTTTGGCAAAGCCCATGTTGGTTATATCCCCAATGGCACTATCGTCGGCCTTAGCAAAATTCCTCGCATAGTGGAATGTTTTGCCCGAAGACTTCAACTTCAGGAAAGACTCACTACACAGATCAAAGACTGTTTGCAGGATGTTCTCAATCCCATTGGCGTTGCTGTCGTTATTGAGGCCCAACATCTCTGCATGTCCATGAGGGGTATTCAAAAACAGAATTCCGTAACGACTACCTCCGAATTTACCGGGGCTTTCCAAAAGAATGTGAATACCAGACAGGAATTCATGCACCTTATCGGAGCAAAACTTCATTAGGAATTTCTTTTTCGCAACCTACGGCGACGGGGTTTTCTATGTTTTGCACAACACCTCTTTGCCTGATAAATAATAGAAACATCGCTCACCTGCGACACTACTTCCGTGTCTTCTTGAATATAGGAATCATCCAATGTGCATATCAATGGCTTTCCAACCCAATCGGCCGGAAGGCAGATGGTGACGGTGTCCTTTTGCGGATGTAGGATCAATCTTTTCATAGTTTCAATATATTGCTTTTGTGATTTTTAGCATGTCATTTTCTGAAAAATGGTCTTTTTCATTAGTTTTTTGACGATAAATAGGTTATTTGTCGTTATTTGTGTGTCAATTTCAAATGGTTATTTTTAACATATTGATAATAAATCAATTAAAAACAAATATACATATTTTTTCAAATGCTCGGACCGGCTTTTTTACAAAAATGTAAATACACTATAAATCACTATAAATCAATCATATAAAAAAATTAAAGAAAAAAATGAAGGATTATAGTTTTAGATAAGAAAAAAAATGTACTTTTGCAGCCTCCTAAGGGAGACAGGATGTCCCAGTAGCTCAGCAGGTAGAGCACATCCCTTTTAAGGATGGGGTCCTGGGTTCGAATCCCAGCTGAGACACCAATCAAGCCCGAACCATTGGTTCGGGCTTTTTATATTCACACTAATGCGTTCACATACTTCCTTTTATTTCTGACGGCACTTCACTATTTTTATGTATGTTTGCCGTTCCTAAAGAGAGATCATTATGTTAGACCCCAAAGTAGAAGAATCTATACAAATCCTTTCGCAGCTGGCGCAGAATAGCATCAGGCAAAACGTCATCAAATGCGAACCCCTCAGTTTGGCACAGTCGGGTTCCCATCGCAAATACTACCGAATCACCATAGAAGATGGCAGTACCCTCATTGGTGCCTTTAACGATGACGTGGACGAGAATGTCGCCTTTTTCTCCTATACTCGTTTTTTTAAGGAAAAGCATTTCAATGTTCCAGAACTTCTTGCGGTTGCCCCAGATAATCAGCATTATATAGAATCAGATCTTGGTAGTACGACGCTTTACGATTTTCTTTGTGCCAATCGTCCAAATGGCACACCTACGGAAGCTGTTACACGCTATTACGATATGGTGGCTCGCGCTCTGCCACGCCTTCAACTCTCCGGGAAACAGGGACTTGATTTTTCCGTTGCCTACCCCCGCGCGGCCTTTGACCGCCAATCCATGCAGTGGGACCTTAACTATTTCAAATACTATTTTCTAAAATTGGTGAATGTTCCCTTTAACGAGCAACTTTTGGAAAATGACTTTGACACGCTGATAAACTATTTGCTTTCTGCTGACAGCGATTATTTCCTATATCGTGATTTCCAGGCGCGCAATATCATGGTTCACAACGATGACGTCTATTTTATTGACTATCAAGGTGGCCGCAAGGGAGCCCTACAATATGATGTTGCCTCTTTACTGTACAATGCCCGTGCCGACTTGTCGCCTGCCTTTCGCGAGCATGTATTAAACACTTACTTGGATGCACTTGGCGAACTTATCAAAGTGGATCGTAATGAATTTCTATCCTATTTCCAAGGCTTTGTACTCATACGCATCCTGCAATCGATGGGCACATATGGGTATCGCGGATACTTTGAGCGCAAGACGCACTTTCTACAAAGTATTCCG
Organism: Bacteroidales bacterium; assembly: GCA_045600525.1. Taxonomy (GTDB): domain Bacteria; phylum Bacteroidota; class Bacteroidia; order Bacteroidales; family WCHB1-69; genus F23-D06. The sequence goes on along the minus strand of JAZRYC010000119.1, from coordinate 3,777 downwards.
TTTGCCGTACGCAATCTTACTGATTTACTCAACAACCTCTCCATGCCGATTGTGCTGCCAGAACTGAATCGCGTGCTCCGAGAAATTATTGCTTCCGATTTTGTGAAGACATATCTTCCAGACAGTAAATTGACTGTTTTGATTCAGAGCTTTTCCTTTAAAAAAGCCATACCAAATGATCCTTCGCCCAATGGTGGAGGCTTTGTCTTTGACTGTCGCGCACTACCCAATCCGGGTCGCGAACCGCAGTACAAGACCTTTACCGGAAAGGACGCCTGTGTTATAGATTATCTTAACCAGTTTCCTGCCGTACACGAATTTGAAAATCATGTCTTCGCCATTGTGGACCAATCTATTGATAACTATTTGGAACGACATTTTGACCATCTGATGCTTAGTTTCGGATGCACCGGAGGACAACATCGTTCCGTCTTCTTTGCCGAACAAACCGCACACCATATTAAAGAGAAATATCCTATGGTAAATGTGGTGTTGAAGCATACAGAACAATCCTAAAACCTTTTTGAAATTTATTAATCATACAGGCAAAACCCAATATGACCGATATCAGACACATCAGTTACGAAGAATTAGAAGAGTTTCTCTTATCCATTAACGAAAAGAAATTTCGTGCCCAGCAGATTTGGATTTGGATTTGGCAGAAAGGTGTGGGCAGTTTTGACGAGATGACTAACGTTTCGACGGCTTTACGCGCACAACTGGCAGCACACTATTCTTTTCAACGAGCAACCATTGCGCAAGAGGTGCTTAGTAAGGATAAAACTGCCAAGTTCGCTTTTCGTTATGATGATGGTAGGATGGTGGAAGGTGTGCTCATCCCCTCAGGCGAACGCGTCACTGCCTGCGTTTCATCACAGGTTGGATGCCCTCTTCATTGCTCATTCTGTGCTACGGGTACTATGGGGTTTATTCGCAATCTGCACTATAGTGAAATTGTTGACGAATTCGTGCTCATGAACCGCCGCGCGCAGGAATTGTATGGAAACAATATCACAAACATTGTATTTATGGGCATGGGAGAGCCATTGCTGAATTTTGACAATGTGATGACCGCCATTGAAAAAATTACAGCTAAGGATGGATTTGGCTTGTCGCCCACTCGCATTACCCTCTCCACCGCCGGCGTTATTAAAGGTATTAAGAAACTGGCTGATAGAAATTTTCCATGCGGATTGGCTGTCTCTCTTCATAGCGCCGATTCCACTGTGCGGGAGGTTATCATGCCTGTTACCGAACACAACAGTCTGCACGATTTACAGTCCGCACTGCTATACTATCACCAGAAAACAGGTCAGCGTATCACTTTCGAATACCTATTGCTGAGCAAGGTGAACGACACTCGACAGGCAGCAGAAAAGTTGGCCCGCTATTGTCGCCCGTTCCCCGTCAAAATCAACATTATTGAATATAATGAAACCGAAGACGGTATTTACCATCGTTCTTATCCAAACCAAAGAGAAGAGTTTATTGAATATCTTAAAAACTGCAATATGGTGGTTAATGTGCGGCAAAGCAAAGGACAAGATATTGCTGCCGCCTGCGGTCAATTGGTAAAACAACAGGTTTTATAGTCTTTCTTCTTTTTTTCTTCCAAAATAACAACGTTTTCTTTCTATAAATATTGATGTCGTATTTGTAACGTACAGATTATCAATATAAAAAATTTTTCTGTAAACTATTGACAGTTTAGTTTAGTGTATTATTTTTGCGGCTGTATTAGTACACTAATACACTAAACAAGTAAAACACTAAAATACATTGTTATGATACAGTTGCAAAATATCCAATTCGGATATGTCCTTAGAAAGAACATCTTCAATGATGTCACCCTCACTATGGAGCCGGGACATATCTACGGCCTTTTGGGAAAGAACGGCGCCGGCAAGACCACCTTGCTGAAAATTATGTCCGGTTTGCGATTCCCCACCAAGGGAGAAGTGGCCATTTTGGGCAAAAACGCTTCTCTGCGCGAGGCCGAAGTGCTTCAAGATCTTTATTTCCTCCAAGAGGAGATGTACGTTCCCCATTTGACTATCGAAAATTTTGAAAAGGCATTCGCGCCTTTCTATCCCCACTTCAACCACGAGCAATTCATCGAATATCTGCACGAGTTCGAAATGGACGGCTTGAACCAGTATATGGACAAGTTTTCCCACGGTCAGAAGAAAAAGGCGCTCATTGCCTTTGCTTTGGCTACCAATACCAAAATACTCATTATGGACGAGCCGACTAATGGTTTGGACATCCCGTCCAAGAGCACTTTCCGCAAGCTGATGGCTTCCGCTGCCGATGAAACGCGCCTCGTCATCATCTCCACGCACCAGGTCCGCGACCTGCACAGCCTCATAGATATGGTCTCCATCCTTGACCGCGGTCGTATGGTGCTCAACGCCTCCACCTACGAAATCACCGAAAAATTGCTTTTTGATGTGGACGATATGAAGAGCGCCGACGGACAGGTTTTCTACACCGAAGAGACACCGCGCGGCAACTACCAGGTGAAAGAGAACGTGAATCACGTGGAGTCCAATCTCGACCTGGAATTGCTTTTCAATGCCGCTATGGCCAACCAACAAGCCATTATCAATCTTTTTCAATAGTGAATAGAGAGCAGTGAACAGTGAGCAGAGTTGAGTTGACTTCGTTTACAATGACATATTGATTAATAAGCATTTTTAATTTTATATAGAATATGAAAAAATATACGAATAAAATACTGTTGATTGCCGCCATCGCGGTGGCGCTTTTCGTCATCATCGGCATGACGGTGGATTTCCAAATCAGGTACCATAAGAATCCTGAATCCCTAAAGGTCCCAGAAAAAGTGGAAATCAACTATATAAACGTCGAGGAACCCGTGGAGGTGGTTGCTCCGGATACCGTTGCAAATAATCAATAATCTATAAAATCGACAATTATGAATATCAATAACATTAAAAATCTGTTGAATGCCTATTTCGTTGAGAATTGGAAGCGCGACATCATCTGGATGGGTGGCGTTATGGCTGGCATTACTCTTTTGGCCAATATGATGAGTTCCAACACCTACGTGGAAGTATTCGTTGCCGTTATTTTCATGTTGGTTATGACGCAGCGTGTATTTATCAATTTGGGCAATGCATCCCAAAGTATTCATTATTTGATGATCCCGGCCTCTTATAAAGAAAAAGTAGCTACCAATATGTTCTTAGTGAACATCTATGCGGTGGCTTTGATGCTGTTGTCCATTTTCGTGGGCTACTCATTATTTTATATTGTATGTAAAATAGGCGGCGTATCCAATTTGAGTCCGTTCTTAGGGAAATATAAGACAGATCAAGCCGGAAGTACCATTCTTCTTTTCTATATGGCATTGTCTGTATTTTTCTTCGGCGCGGTCTATTTCCGTAAAAAGTCAGTGTTGAAGACCTTTTCAACCATATTGGTCGTATGCTTTGCTTTGTCATTAATTAGTATGTTGGTTCTCTGGCTCAATGTCCGCCTTACTATGCATACCGGCATGATGAATGTTCAATATAGTTTTCTGAGTGACAGTAGTAATTTGCCGGAACTTGCGTCTAACATTCTTGGTTTTATATTTTGTATAGGATTTATAGTGTTCTTTTACGCACTTAGTTTTTTAAGACTGAAGGAAACGGAGGCATAGTATGGGTATGGATTTCAACAACACACAGACCATCTACATGCAGATAGTAGATTGGGTTTTCGAGCAGATTCTGACTGCTGTCTGGAAGCCCGGCGACAAGGCGAAGTCCG
>JAZRYC010000118.1:0-2911 GCA_045600525.1 Bacteroidales bacterium | reverse complement strand
TGGAAAATGCCGTGGATGCCGGTGCGTCCGATGTCCAATTGATCGTCAAGGACGCCGGACGAACTCTGATCCAGGTCATTGACAACGGAAAAGGTATGTCTTTCAATGACGCACGCTTGTGCTTTGAACGACATGCCACTTCCAAACTTCGCAGCGCGGATGATTTGTTCAGCATCACCACCAAGGGCTTCCGTGGTGAGGCTATGGCCTCCATTGCGGCAATTGCCCATGTGGAGATGAAGACTAAACAGGCCGACGACAATATGGGGACGCTGATCTATATTGAGGGAGCCCAGGTCAAAGCACATGAAGTGTGCGCTACTCCCGACGGTACTTCCATCGCGGTGAAGAATCTTTTCTTCAATGTGCCGGCAAGACGCAACTTCCTCAAATCCGACAATGTGGAAATGACGCATATCGAGGAGGAATTCTATCGCGTGGCTTTGATTCATCATGATATAGCCTTTTCCCTTTACCATAATGGGAAGTTGTTGCTGAAGTTGGAAGCCTCTAATTTCAAACAACGCATTATCAATGTGTTTGGCTTGCATTTGAAAGATAAGTTGTTCCCTGTTGAGCAGAATACGGATTTTATGAAGATTTCGGGATTTATTGCCAAACCAGAGAATGCCAAGAAGAAGAAAAGCGAACAGTATATGTTCATCAACCATCGTTTTGTTCGTCATAATTTATTGAACTATGCGGTGGAGACGGCTTACTCCGAATTGATACCTCAGGGCTATAGACCGGCATATTTTATTGAGATTGAAATAGATCCTTCTGCTATAGATGTTAATGTCAGTCCTACGAAGGTGGAAGTGAAACTGCAGGATGAAAAACTGATGTTTGGCTTCCTGAATTCCGCCGTAAAGAAGTCCCTCGGCGCGATGTCGCTCACGCCGAGATTGGATTTTGATACCGAGTTGGGCCTGGAACCACCCGAACGCCCTGCAGGACATGAGGTGATGATGCCTTCCACAGGTGTGAATCCCAACTATAATCCCTTCGACACGGTACCAGCCAAGAAACCCGATACCGGTTTTTCGCAGGCTGCTTCCTGGAAAGGGAGGATGAATATGGACGGATGGGAGGATTTCTTGGGAAATCTGAAAACGGTGCAGGTTGAACAGCCGACATCGGTGCAATTGGATGCCCCGATTGAAGATTCTTCAGATAAGGAGGAACCCTGCCATACGATTCCAGATGACCTTCCCTTTTTCCTAATCAGCAATCGATATATTTTCTGCAAATTGAATGAGCAGGCCATGATTGTGGATGTGCTCAATGCCCGCGAACGCATTTTGTATGAACGCTATCTGCAGGCTTTGGAGAAGGTGCCCGTGCGGGTGCAGCAGAGCCTCTTCCCCAGTACAATTACGCTGACTCCGGCCCAGGCCGATATGCTGGACACGCTGCGCGACGATTTTCTGAAGTTGGGATATGATTTGGAAAAAATGGACAACACCCACTTTGCCGTTAATGGAACACCCAATGATGAGGAAGAGGAAGGTGATCTGCAGGGCTTGATAGAAAAAGCTGTTGATGCTTATAAGACCAATCAGTTTCTGTATAAAGCGGACAAGCATCGTAATATGGCAATCAGTTTGGCACGACAAAACCGCTGTCGCTATCAGACGATGCACACTCCGGAGGAAGTACGTGCTTTCTTGGAGGAACTTTTCTCCTGCTCCTGTCCCGCTACTTCTCCTTCCGAAAAAAACATAATCCATGTGGTGGGACCGAATGAATTGAAGTGTTTTTTTGAATAGTGGTGATGCGAAAATGAACACTATTGAGGTTGAGTCGGTAACTTTTGGTTATGGTGAGGACATGCTCTTCAAGGATCTGTCTGTCTGTTTTGCAGATAGTGAGTTCTGTGCGGTTATGGGACCGAATGGGTCCGGAAAGAGCACCTTGCTGAAATGTGTGGATCGGATCTTGCCGATAATACGGGGCAACATTTGTGTGAATGGTAAACCCATACAGGAATACGATTCCATGGATTTGGCCAAGTTGGTCTCTTATGTTCCGCAACATCAAGATAATGTATTTGACGTCACCGTGTATGACTTGGTGATGATGGGGCTTTATCCCTATCAGAAGAAATGGCAGGCTGCCAGCGCTTCCGATGATCGAATTGTGCGAGAAATGTTGGAACGATGCAATCTCACACATCTTCGGGATCGGCTGTTGCAGGAACTGAGTGGTGGGGAAATGCAGCGCGCCCTGATTGCCCGTGCCATGGCGCAACAGACGCCGATCATGCTTTTGGATGAGCCGCTTTCCAATCTGGATGTGGCGCATCGGTATGAAATCATGGATATTCTTTCTAACTTGAATAAACAGGGAGTGATGATCCTCATTATTCTCCATGACTTTTCCATAGCCTTGGAATATGCCACCCACGCCCTATTGATGCAACACGGCTCAATCATACAGCATGATGTTGTAACCAAGGTCCTTTCTCCTGAAAATCTCCGAAATTGCTTTCAACTGACTGATGACTTTGTGATTACGGAAAAAGGATTTATTATGAAGAATCGGTTATAAGACGTTTATTTTTAAATTGTTGTATTTGTATGTGGGTGGCCTTTGTGAGGCTTCTTGGGGTATAGAAAAAAATATTACTTTTGCACTCCTTTTGGAGAGATGGCAGAGCGGTCGAATGCGGCGGTCTTGAAAACCGTTGAGGGTAACACCTCCGGGGGTTCGAATCCCTCTCTCTCCGCAGAAGTCCGAAAAGCGTTGAAAATCAGTAATTTGTAAACCGCAATTACTGATTTTCTCGTTTTTACTGAGACAGAAACGAGACAAAAAGGTTTTGGCGAGAAGATAGACCAAGACCATTCAATCACAGCAGTTTTTTGGCAAAATACTTCCAAAAGCCAAAAAAAAAATGCCTACAACTCAA
>JAZRYC010000117.1:0-2741 GCA_045600525.1 Bacteroidales bacterium | reverse complement strand
CATTGGTCAACTTGCTTGGCCGTATGTTGGAGATGCCAACAATAATAAGTATTGCTCATATTGTACAACTCTTCATTAATTTCTAACCTTCAAAATCCAAAAAAAACATGAAAAAGTCAATCACTTTGATGTTGCTGTTCTTCGTGGCGCTATCTGGTTTTGCACAAGAGAAAACAAGACATTTCGAGTTAAGCGCCAACTCAAGCATTTTAACCCTTACCAATTACCCTGCCCTCTCGTTGTTTGAAGATAACACCCCATCATATTCCAACTACTCTCAAGGTGTTAATCTGGGATATGTGTTGGGAAAGAATGTGGTTGGCGTGCAGTTGCAGAGCATTGTATTCAACACATTCGCCACTGCTCTTGACGAAAGCGTACGATGCTTTTCTACAGGTCTATATGTCCGCCGTTACGAGCCTTTATCATCCAAGATAGAACTGTCGTTGGGACTGAACTTGGGGCTGAACTTGGGGCAGAACACATTCCGTAGCGACGATGCCTATTCCAGCAGCGAATGGAGAGATGGACTGAACTGCCAAACCGAGATAGGCCTCAACTACCGTTTTGGCAATGGTGCTTTCTTTGGTTTGTCGGCAGGATTCGACTTGGGAGGCAGTCTGAACCATGCCAATATCAGTATTCCCGCTGGATGGAACGGCAACCCAAAGTCCAATTTCGGAGGCTACCGACTATCACTTACCTACGGCTTGAGGTTTTAGGCTCATATCAGACTAAAATTCAAATGGAGAGAGGGTAATTTGCTTTCTCTCTTTTTTTATCCCTATGCGACTGCTGCAAGCGGCATACGTCTTCAGCAATGTGGCGATGATGGCAAAAAGGTCATTCAATCATAAATAATGTTAAATTTCTCTTCCTTGTCACATAATTCAAAAATTTTGCATCTAAATAAGTAGTAAAATCAAATAAGCCGAACTGTGCGAAATAAAATATAATGAACCTAACAACGTTTTTATTATGTAAAGGAATGAATAAAAATTAGATGTCGTATTCGCAGCAAGAAATAGCGTTCAACAACCTGATGATGCGCAACAATGCTACCATTGTCCGCCTCTGCATGAAATATTGTGGTGGCAATGCTTTCTATTTCGATGAGTTACGGCAGGAATGCACACTTGCGATATGGGCGGAGTTCAAACGCTATGGCTTGAATCGCTTCCGTGGCGACAGCGCCGAATCAACTTGGATTAACCAAATCTCTTTCAATGCCATTGCCGTCTATTTCCGCAATCATAAACCTCAAGAGTATCAATCCATCTGCGGACAATTTGCCCCAGACTATCTAACCGACAGCGAAAACAGGGACGACTGGAAACTGCTCGACGACCTCTTTGAACAACTGAACAACCGTGAACGCGTTATGTTCGACCACTTCCTCAACGAAGATTCCTACGCTACCATCGCCCACATCGAGGGCATCACCGAAGACAACGCCCGCAAACGCATGTCACGACTACTAAACAAATTGAAAATGTTAATCCACAAATAATTATTAACCAACCTCTTTCTTCCTTTAATGTTTTTATATAGTGAGGGGTAAAACATTGATTATCAATTATGAATAAAGAAAAAAAACTACTACGAAAAGAGGAAGTCGTGCGTGGTTTGGACCAAACCGACGACTGGGCACGGTCGCTCCAGCAGCTTGAAGCTCGCCAGCAAGACCTCGCCGACTGCATTCCGCCATTCTCGCCCGAACGGCTCCATGCTCTTATTGAGGGCGACCGCCTCTCGCAGTTTGAGCTGCGCCGTCAGGCCGACCGCTACCTGCTCATCTTCTGTCTGCTCTTTCTCGCACTGGTGGCAAGCGTTTTGTTGCGCACCGCACCCGCAGGTATCACTCCGCTCAATGTCGCCCTACTTGTCTTGGGTGGAATGGATGCTTGGGTGGTCTTGCGCGCCGCTCGTAGCCTTTGGCTTATGCGGCAGACGCTCCGCCTTCGCCACTGTCCTTACCGCATGTCCCGCTATGCCGACCGCCTGAATCGCCTCACCCGCTGCCGTCGTTGGTGGCTGAACCTCGTCCTGTGTGGCAGCAAAGCACCCGCTTCGGTCGAAAATACTCGCCGATTTGTATTCGCTACACAGCGCGTCCCCTCCTACGCCATCGCCACACTACTGCTGCTGCTCGTAACCTTCAACGCCGACGAAGCCTTTGCTACTACGCGCACCTATGTCAAAGTAACCACAACCTCGGGGGTAAGCGATACGGCTATTTGTGATACCCTCTATCATATATTAGAGCAACAATGAAACATCCATTCAATAAAAAACGTTTTTGGCTGGTCGTAGGTATTGTGGCAGTCCTTGAAGTCTTGGTTCTTTACCTCGTTCTCCAGTGGAAATACCTCTTTCCCTCTTCCGAGGTCAGCGAGCTATACACGAAGTATGCCGGCACCGAAGGTGTGGAAGCCTCTTTCGTTAAGGATTTCCGCATCAACGACACAGTCTTTGTGGATGTCACGATGTTGGAAGCTGTCTCAGATAGAGGTTGGGATACACTCTTCAACAATCTTGTCGCCCCAAATCTCTCGAAAGAAGGTCGGGAAGAATTGACAAATATGAAATGGATAGAAAGAATAACACCTAAATATAACCATACTTTACAACCAGACTCGGTATTGTTAAATAACGACATTGTCGTTGCGGACATGCAGGCAAGAAGGCTAGCCATATTTCATCCAAAACAAGAAAACCAATATAATATTATCCTATATCAT
>JAZRYC010000116.1:0-3336 GCA_045600525.1 Bacteroidales bacterium | reverse complement strand
GCAGGAGGCAAGGGAGCGATGGTCACATTGGTGGAAAGGTCAACCTCCTACTCTATGATCAGGAACCTGCCGCTGGGCAAGAACGCAAAAGGCGTCGCCGATGCCGTCATTGACATGCTGCTGCCTTTCAAGAGATGCGGAGCGGTAAAGACCATCACCACTAACAACGGACCCGAGTTCGCAGAACATGAAATGATTTCCAGGAAGTTGGACGCTTCCGTCTATTTCGCAGACCCGTACTGCTCTTGGCAGAAAGGACACATAGAAAACACCAACATGCTGTATCGAAGATACGTCCCTTGCGACAACCATTTCTGCGAACACTCTGACGATGAACTCCTCCAAATCCAATACAAACTCAACCGCAGACCCAGAGAAAAAATCGGTTTCAAATTGCCTTTCCAAGAATTTTTCTTACATTTGCAAGAGTAGTTGCATTTTGGTCTGAAATCTATCCTCCTTAACCTTAAAAGATTTTTTTTGCTAACTCAAATAGTTTGTGTATTTTTGCATACAAAATGACAATTTTAAAGTTCAATTTTAAAATTGTCACAATTGTTAGCAATAAAATGATAGATAGAAAATTAACAAATACTATAACGCAGGCATTCCACTATTTCCCGGTTGTCACAATTGTTGGGCCACGCCAATCGGGCAAGACAACATTGTGCCGAATTCTTTATGGAGAGCTGCCCTATGCCAACCTTGAAGATAATTCAACTTTGGATGAGGCGCAACAGGATCCCAAAGCTTTTCTCAACAAATACGAGCAAGGTATGATTATTGACGAAGCGCAGCGGTTTCCGGAACTTTTCTCGTATCTCCAGGTGCTTGTTGATGAAGACCGAATGAACGGAAATGGCAATCGTAAGTTTATTGTTACAGGTAGCGCCAACTTTGCCCTTATGCAGCAAATATCGCAATCTATGGCTGGTCGCACGGCGGTCTTGACACTACTACCTCTGTCCACAACTGAACAAAAGACTTACACGCTCTCAACAACTACCAACGAACGTATTATTCGGGGTGGTTATCCCGCCATTTGGATGAACGATGACGATGGTCGTGAAATGCTGCTAAGTAACTATTACACAACCTATATTGAACGAGATCTGCGACAATTAATTCAAATCAAAGACCTACGGTTGTTTAACACTTTCATCAGACTATGCGCTGGTCGCATCGGTAGCGAGTTCAACGCTTCATCACTTGCTGTGGAAGTGGGTGTGAGTGTGCCGACCATCCAATCATGGATAAGCATCCTGCAAGCTTCCTACATCATCCACCTACTGCCTCCCTTCTACGCTAATATTCGCAAACGACTGGTCAAAAGCCCCAAAATATATTTCTATGACACAGGGATGGCCTCTTGGCTCATAGGCATCCGTACTACCGAACATTTGGTCACTCACCCCCTTCGGGGCAATCTATTTGAAAACATGGTAATTAACGACCAAATCAAACATTATACAAACCAAGGTATGGTACCCAATTTGTACTTCTATCGTGACCAACAGCAGCACGAAGTTGACCTTCTGGACATTCAACCCGATGGTACCATACACGCCTATGAAATCAAATCCGGTCAGACCTACTGCCCCGACTATTTCAACAATTTACATTACCTAAAAAAACTCATGCCCGATAAGGTTGTCTCTACCCAAGTAATATACGATGGTGACCAAGAAAATCCTCAACCTTTTGACGGTTTCATCCGTTACGAAAATCGCTAATGTCATCTTCAAAAGGTCTTCAACTTTTTGCAAGCGGAGCGCTGAGCCAATCTTGCTTAGGTTATGCCGAGGCAAATGGAAGACCTTGAAAATTCCAAATTGCGATTTCAATCCTTGCTTGAATGGTGATTCCAAATCATCAAAAATTTGTATATTTGTGTGTGTGGTAAGCATTGTAGAATTATCATAATCTACTGTAAATCATTTTTAAACATCAAATGCTATTATATTATGAATCTTAAAAAATCTATTTTCTTGTTGTGTATTATCGCACTGTGTGGTTTTATGTTTACGGGATGTGAGGATGAGACGGGGTTGCCAGGGGATGCCAATCTTTATATCTGTATGGATGACTATACCCATGGCGATCTCTCCAAATATAGCGTTCTGGACGAGGTGAGTTTTGGTGATGGTAGTCAAAACTCAACCAATGTTGTGGGTACCAGTCGTGACAAGGGTGTCGTGACTTTTGAGCAAAGGCGTTGGCGTGCCTTTAAGCTGCCCAAAGAGGCGCATGCACTGCTCCACATTCATATCAATACGCAGGATGGTTACAACCATGGCTATCACACCACCGATTGCGAATACGATTTGAAAAACAATGAATGGCTGAAAGTGAACTATATGGCTAATTCAGGATTCAAATTCACGCCAGGTTCCTATACTTTGGAATAGGACTTGCGTGCAACGCCTAATAAGACCAATTGCAGAAGCGGGATGCTCCACAAGAGCATCCCGCTTCTTTGTTAGATGATGATTTCTAAGCTGTCCTTGAAGTTAATCCTGTGCTTTGCACCATTCAAAAAAGCTTCAATCCTAGTGCTTGAACACCATTCCGAGGTAAAGCCGCGGTCCTCGTGGGACACAGAGTTCTTTGCTGCTGAATCCCAGAAGGAAGTCTATTTTGACTGTAACCGCCATCGAAGGTGCAATGGCATATTCGGCGCCGATGAAAGGGTCGATTACCATCAGAGCTTGTTTGTTATAGACCAGCTGTTCTTCAGCAATCCAGTCCCGGGTATTGCCTTCCTTCATGATTACCGAGGTGGCGCTGCCACCACCGAAAGTAACGCCTATATAGGGGGAACATTTCTTGATGGTGAAATAGAAATCCACCAAGGCACCTCCCCAGCCGAGTTTCGTAAAGCTCTTGTTGGAGAGCAGGTTGAGTGATGAGATATAGCCTTCGCCACCCACGCGGAAGTGTTTGCCGAGGTGCAGGCGTGCCACGCCTCCGATGCCGAAGGTGAATCCTTGGGTTTTCTGTTCCAATGGCGCAATTTCCCCTGCCACGTAGCCGGAATGAACCATCATGCCACCATCGTAGCCTGTGATGATTTGGGCGTTCAATGTCGAAGCCATCAGTAGCATTGCTATAAGAATGATTTTGTGTTTCATAGGTGTGCTTTTTGAGGGTTAATTTTTGACCAATTTAAGGTCTTCTTCCACGGTGCTGATTGTGTTGATGTTGAATTTGTCGATTAGCACGTTGAGTACGTTTGGCGAGATGAATGCCGGCAACGTGGGCCCGAGGTGGATGTTGCGCACGCCGAGGCTGAGCAGTGCGAGCAGTACAATCACCGCTTTTTGTTCGTACCAGGCG
>JAZRYC010000115.1:0-12578 GCA_045600525.1 Bacteroidales bacterium | reverse complement strand
AAAGCGACAGTTTTGCCGACAGGGTGTCAAAATTGCCCTTTGTTACGTTGGTGGAACGAACGGTCCGCATGGATAGTGCGGAAACCCGAGGGCCGCTGTATTCCTATCCTATTGCCGGAGAGGTACAACATACTCTTTTGGAAGATTTTCTTCAAGAGAATGATTTTAACTATGGCTATGCCAACGACCAAGTTCGTCTAAACAACGCCCATTGGCTGCACCGTTTGGGCTTTCACGGGGAAGGCATACGCATAATGGTTTTGGACGGTGGATTTGAGAATGTGGATCAAATGAAGATGTTTGAGCGCCTTCGCGCCGATCATCGTCTGCTCGGGGCACGAAACATGGTGCAGCCGGAGTTGGATCCTATGAGAAAGCATACGCACGGCACAATGGTACTTTCCTGCATAGCTGCCTACCAACCCGGCGTGTTGGTGGGCACGGCCCCTATGGCGGAGGTGTATCTCTGCCAGACGGAGGATGCTCGAGGAGAAAATCCCGTGGAGGAAGACAACTGGGTGGCCGGCGTTGAATTGGCAGATATGCTGGGCTGCCAGGTGCTCAATTCCTCCCTCGGTTATACGGTTTTCGATGACTCTACGCAACGTAGAACGTATGAAGATCTCAACGGCAGGGTGAGCCGCGCCTCCCGGGTGGCCACCATTGCCGCATCAAAGGGAATGCTCATTTGCAATAGTGCCGGCAATGAGGGTATGAAGGATTGGAAGCACATCTCTTCGCCTGCCGATGCAAAGGACATCCTATCGGTGGGTGCCGTCAGCCCGTCGGGACTGTATGCTTCCTTTAGTTCTAAAGGCCCCACTGCCGACGGTCGCGTGAAGCCCGACGCCTGTGCCGTGGGAAACGGCGCGTATGTGAGCTCGCCGCAGGATAAGGTGCGTGCTTCCGCTGGAACGTCCTTTTCCTCGCCATTGCTCTCGGGAATGGTCTCCTGCCTGTGGCAGGCGTTCCCCGAAAAGTCCAATTTCGAAGTCATGCGCGCAGTGCGTGCCTCCGGTCATTCGGCCTCCGATCCGGATCCCTATTATGGGTACGGCGTGACGGACTTCTTCAGCGCATTTAACTATCTGTACCAATCCACACCCAAAACCTGCCATGTTCAGTTCTATTCCTTTGTCGCAAAAGATAATCAGATTTCTTTCTATATCACTCCCATAAATCTGAACCCCAAACAGCCCGTGGATGCCGTTCAGGTGTCGATTTCTCCGATTGAAGCAAAGGGTAAATCCGTAGCCATGACTTATAAGGTGGACGGTCCTACCGCAGTGGTGGTGAAACTGCCTAAATCTTCTTCCAAACATAAAACCTATCAGCTCTATAAATTGGGAATCGAACTTCCTCGTGAATCCCTGCAATATATCATCGGTCAGGAATAATATCAAACCATAAAATTAAGAATATGCACGTCAGTATTTTTGAGATTATTATGTTGCTCTGTTTCGCCGCCAGCTGGCCGTTCTCCATCGTGAGGGCGTTGCGCACGAAGTATGTCATTGGCAAAAGCCCCATCTTCATGAGCATCATTATCATCGGATATGTCTTCGGCATTATCCACAAACTGGTTTACTGCCCCGGTGATTGGGTGGTGTTCCTCTATCTTTTCAATTTGCTTATCGTATCGTTCGACCTCTGCCTTTATTTTAAATACATTGGACAGAATAGAAGGGAGTTGATGTCGGATAACGCACAAAAGAATTAACTGACAAAATCTATTTTCCACTCATGCAGGTTGTTACTATTTTGTTGCTGATTTTGCTAAATGGATTTTTCTCCATGAGTGAAATCGCCATTGTCTCTTTTCGGAAAATCCGAATTGAAAATTATGCCGATAAGCATAAAAAAGGGGTGATGCGCGCCATCCAACTCCAAGATTCCCAGGAGGAGTTCTTGGCATCCATCCAGATATGCATCACGCTGATCAGCCTGATTAACGGTTTTATCGGTGGTAGCGATTTGGCCCGCTATATGGAGCCGCTGTTCCTTAAAATCCAAATGGCTCCAGGCGTAGCCAGCACGATTTCCGTGGTGCTGAGTATTATACTGGTGACTTTCTTCACTATCGTTTTAGGTGAGCTGGTCCCGAAGACCATTGGCCTATCCAATCCCGAGAAGGCTTCCGTCCGAGTGGCACCCACCATTTACTTCGTTAGCAAGTTGTTCTCTCCGATTGTGAAACTTCTTTCAGGCACTACGGCCCTGGTGGACAGAATGATTGGCGTGAAAAAAACGGACGACCATCTTACCGAGGATGAACTTAGGGATATGATCAAGGAAGCCGGCGAAACGGATGTGATTGAAGAGGAACAAAGCGAGATGCACGAGAAAATCTTCTATTTTTCAGACAAACGTGCCAAACACATTATGCTGCATCGTTCTGAAATAGAGTGGATCGACATCAATCTGCCGGAAAATGAATTTATTGAGCAACTTTCCAATTCTAAAAACAGTCGTGTGCTGGTGTGCGATAAACACATAGAACAGTATCTTGGCGTGCTCAATGTCAAGGAATTTTTTATCAGTAGGTACAAACAAGACCAGCCTAATGTTCAAGATTTGCTGGATGCGCCTCTCGTTTTTACCGAAACGATGGAAGCCCAGGATATTTTGAATGAGTTTAGAAAGGCTCAGTTCTATTTCGGCGTGGTGATTGATGAATTTGGTGAATTGGAGGGTATTGTCACTCTACATGATATTCTTGAGAACATCGTTGGTGAGATGCCGGAAGAGGAGGAGGTTGTGGAACCTGACGTGTTTGTTCGCGAAGACCAATCCGTTTTAGTGAATGGCGACGCGCCCGTGGAGGTGCTCGTGGATGTGATGGACGGCTTTGAAATTGACTTTGAGGATGTGGATTATTCCACCGTTGCGGGTTTTGTCTTAGAACAAATTGAAAAGACGCCAGAGGTCGGCGATAGCTTCGATTTTCTTAACTATTGTGTGGAAATCGTCGATACGGACCATAACAGGATTGACAAAGTCTTGGTGACTAAAATGAAAAATGAGGAATCTTCAAAGGAAATATAAGCATCCATTGTTCTTCGTGATGGGAGCACTGCTGCTGCTGTGCGGTAGCTGCCAAGCCCTTGACCGATGGCTGTTTGGTGCCTCCGACTATTCTATTCGTCAGGAATCGGATAGGGAAGTGCTGGATGACGAAAATATCTATTGGGATGATATCGACTACGATATTTGGTATGACGAGTACGAATATGAATAGGAATTATTTCCTTTTATTTTTCGCCTGACCACGATGACTGATGGTGTCGTCCCAGACCAAACGATCCACTTTGGAGGCAAATCCACACCATGCTCCTAGCACGTTTTCTCCTTGAATATTTGAAACCACCGGTGCGGGGTTCGTAAACGGATTACTGCCTAAGATAGCGTCATTGCCGCCAGTCATCATAAATTGGTAGGTGTTGTAATCCATTAGGCTGTGCTTAACATAGACGGTGTCGCCGGGCCGGAAGGTGATTCGGTTGTAGTCTTCCAGTTGATGCTCATTCATGCCGATGGTCATAAAACTGGTAATGCCAAAACGTTCCAATTCATAGTTGAAGGTGCAGCCGTTGAATGTCTTGTCGTCAAATACGATGGGTATCGGACTAATCCACAGACGATCTGTGAATTTGGGACAGGCCACTTTGAGCTTAAAGCCATAAAAATTAGCTTCGTTTGGATTGTCGGTCATCAGCAGCCGAATGGTTTTGACGGAGTCGGAGTTGATCAAGTCCGAGGGACAGTCAAACCAAATGGAGTCTAAATCAAATGTGTGCGGGATGGTGGTGACGGCGGTGTATTCCTTCCCATCATAACGCACGGTCAAAGTGTAGCTGGTGTTTTCTTTTCCTCTGAGGTGCTGGCTGACAAAGGCCATATACATCGGGGCTTCCGGATAAAATTGAAATTGCAGACGCTCGCTCTCTCCGTCTGAGGAGGTGACATAAACTTCCGCATCCGTGATCAGTGCGTCCATTAGGTGCTCAAGGTCCATGGTGGAAAAATAGGGTATGCTCTTGGATAGGAATACGATAGCGGGTTCTCCGTTTTCGATGGTGCCTTCAATCACAAGTTTGGAATCGTAGTCGGGAAGATCTACCTCAATTTCCGATTGGCAGCCGGTATATAATGAAGCACATAGGATAATTCCGAGAAGGCAGAACAGTTTATGTGAGAAATGCTTTTGCATGAATGATATGGATGGAATAGGTATCATGGCTTTAGAATTTAAAGGTCCACATGATGGACGGAATGATTGGGAACAGGCTCATCTGGTAGGCCTTCGTTTCAAGGGAGAAGGATGAGGCGGCGATATCTGCATCGATATTGGTCTCGAAAAAGATGAAGAAGGGATTCTTGCGATTATATACGTTGTAAACCGAGAAGTTGAGGCCGGTCTCAAATTTGCTGGTCTTCTTGATGGTCCAATTGACGGCGAGGTCGAGACGATGGTAGGGCGGCATACGGTAGCCGTTCCGCTCACTGTATTCGGTAACGTAGGAACCCATGTAGAAATAATACCCGACCGGAATGGTCATGGTGTTGCCGGTTTGATATACCCAAAGGGCAGATACACTGAGCTTGTTGCGCAGTATTTCGTAGGAAAGGCTGATGGAAACGTCATGGCGACGGTCATATTTGGCCCAGAAGGGATTGCCGAGATTGAGATCATCAAACTGCCGGCGTGTGTATCCTAAGGTGTATCCTATAAATCCCGTGAAACGGCCTTTGGCCTTTTTTACAAAGAATTCTGCACCAGCCGACCAACCCTGTCCAAATACATACAATTGGTCGGGATTTATGGTGAAGGCACCGAAATCCAAGCCGTCACGATATTCGGCAAGGTTGTACATCTTTTTGTAATATAGGTCGATATAGGTTTCAAACATATCCTGTTTGAAGTTTCGGAACACGCCGAGGGAAACCTGCATCACGGTCTGTGGCTTTAGCAGGTCGGTAGATGGCATCCACACGTCTGTGGGTAGCGTGATGGAGGCGATGGAGATTTGATGTAGAAATTGGTAGTTCAGTGTGGCCGAGGCCTTGATGGATGTAGCAGAATCAATAAGGAATCGAAGCGACAGGCGCGGCTCTACTTTGTTGTATTGGCTGATGGACTCCCCGGGCTTATAGCAGATAGAGTCTTTGACATTGCCTAAATCATCCAAAACATATCGAGTGAAACTGCCTATGTGTTGGAAGTTGGTGTATCGCAGGCCCATGTTTAGTTTCCATCGACGGGCAATATCCCATTCGTCATGGGCATAAATGCTGAGTTCGTTGGCAAGATAGGATTGAACGTCGGGTAGGGAAAAGTTGAAGCCCTCGCCAGCCTGCACGGCATATTGGCCGGGAAGACACTGGTGGAAGATGTTGTGGATACCGAATCGAATATTGTGCTTCGGCGTGGGCAGCCAGGTAAGCTCGCTTTTCAGGGCATAGTCGCGGATGCCGGAGGAAAGGTTGAAACGATATACGTCCATGCCCATATCCGTGCCGAAGTCGTAATAGCTGAAGGTGGCCGAGGTGTTGAGAAACAGTCGGTCGCTGATAATGTAGTTCCATCGGGCAGAAGCGGTGGCGTTGGCCCAGTTGAAGGTGCAGTTCGTCTGCCCGGAAGATGATTTGAACCCATAGACGTCACTTCCATAGTAGGCTCCGAAGTAAAGTCGGTGCTTGTCGTTGACGATGACGTTGAATTTCGCATTGAGGTCGTAGAAATAGAAGTCCATGCCTTTCAGCGGGGAGGTGGGCTTGAGAAACGGTTGCACGAGTACATCGGCGTAGGTTCGCCGGCCCGAAATGATGAAGGAGGCTCTGTTTTTCTTAATAGGCCCCTGCACGGTTAGGTGTGAGAAGATGAGACCGATGCCACCATCGACTTCATATTTCTTCATGTTTCCATCTTTCTGATAAACGCTGAGAATGGAGGCGGCACGCCCACCATAGTAGGCCGGCATTCCTGATTTTACTAGGTCAATATTTTTGACGGCATCAGCGTTGAAGATGGAGAAAAAACCGAAAAGATGTCCCGCATTATAGACGGTGGCTTCATCCAGTAAAATAAGGTTTTGGTCGGTTCCGCCGCCGCGCACGTAGTAGCCGCTGTTACCTTCGCCACCAGATTGCACACCGGGAAGCAGCTGGATGGATTTGATGATGTCGGCTTCCCCCATCAGTGCCGGCATGGCCTTGATGGTCTCTATCTTCATCTCCATGCGGCCGACATCCGCCGAGGCAATGTTTCGGTTGCCCTGCTCTCCTTGTATGACCACTTCCTCGCCGGCAATGGCCTCCGGCTCCAGCTCGTAATTCCGCGTGGTGCCTTTCTCCAAGGTAAGGTACTCTTCTTGACTACGATAGGACATGTAGCTGACGCTCACACGATAGCTGCCTCGGGGTATGGTGATGGAATAGAATCCCGCCTGATTGGTGATGCATCCCTGTTTGTCCTGCGGATGCAGGGTGTCGCACATAATAATGTAGGCGCCCATCAAGGTCTCCCCGCTGGATGCGTCCTTCACAGTACCCGACAGCGTGACGCGCTGTGCTTGCAGTATGGATGGCAGCAGGATGATGAATAGGATTATTAGAAAGGGTAGTGGATTGTTACGCATGGATTTTTCATATTTAAGACTTATTTAAACGATGGATTTCCACTTTTATTTTATAACAGATTGTTTTTCAAAATGAATTTTTACATTTTTATAAATCAATTTTTTTATGTAAGTTTGCACCCGCAAAATTGTAAACATCGTTTTTTTTTTTATAAAATTTGATTAATATGAATATATCCTACACTGACGCCTTGTTCACCGTTTCAAAAGAGCAACTCCATGCAAATTCCTCTCTTGCAGAGTCTGCATATCAAACAACCATCGCCAAATCAGGACGTGGTAACGATTTTTTAGGTTGGGTGGATCTCCCCTCTGAAATTTCCGAACGGGAAATCCAGGCTGTAGAGTCTTGCGCTGCCACGCTGTCAGCTAAGTCTGAAGTGGTTGTTGTAATCGGTATTGGTGGCTCCTATCTCGGTGCGCGTGCCGTGATTGAGGCCTTACAGCATAGTTTTCGCCTTATGCTCCCGCAAAAGGCTCCCACGGTTCTTTACGCCGGCAATAGTATGTGCGAGGACTATCTGCATGAGTTGTTGGATGTGTTGGACAAAAAGGATTATTCCCTGATTGTTATCTCCAAGTCGGGCACGACGACAGAACCGGCCCTGGCTTTCCGCATACTTAAACAGCACTGCGAGCGCAAATACGGCATGGAAGATGCCCGCACGCGTATCGTAGCCATTACCGACAAAGCCCGCGGCGCACTCAAAACGCTGGCTACACAGGAAGGATATGAAACGTTCGTGATTCCTGACAATGTGGGCGGACGCTATTCCGTGCTCACCCCGGTGGGACTGCTCCCCATTGCCGTGGCGGGCTTCTCCATTCGCGATTTGCTCAACGGCGCCAAACGCATGCGCGAACAGTTGCTCAATGCCCCGAAGTTTCAAGATAATGCCGCCATGCAGTACGCCCTTGTACGCTATTTGCTTTATAACCAAGGACTCAAGGTTGAACTGATGACTTCATTCGAACCCAAGCTGTTTTTCTTCATCGAATGGTTTAAACAACTCTTCGGCGAAAGCGAAGGTAAGGAACATAAGGGTATTTTCCCCGCTGGAGCGATCTTCTCTACAGATTTGCATTCCTTGGGCCAATACATTCAAGAAGGCTCCCGTCAGCTCTTTGAAACCGTCCTCAACGTGGATAAGGCTCATCATCAGGTGGCTATCCCGTTTGATGAACAGAATACCGATGGATTGAATTAACTGCAACATCGTTCCATTAACGAAATCATCCATACCCCACAACAAGGTACCTGTTTGGCACACGTGGATGGAAACGTGCCTAATTTGAAGATATCCATTCCGGAAATCAACGAATCCTACCTGGGAGAACTCATATATTTCTTTGAACTCAGCTGCGCCATTAGTGGCTATATGCTGGAAGTGAATCCTTTTGACCAGCCCGGCGTGGAAGCCTATAAGAAGAATATGTTCAAGCTGCTGGGTAAGCCAGGATGTTAGTATGGGTTTCTGGTTTCAAATTTTAGGTTTTGATATTAAATTCGTAGTTCCTTGCAAACGTTTATTTTCGCATTCTTTGTCTTCTACGTGCTCCTGCTATTCGTTATAACGGGAGTCACCTCTCGTAAGGCCGACAATAAGACGTATTTTACGGGCAATCGTAAGTCGCCATGGTTTGTCGTGGCCTATGGAATGATAGGCAGTTCTCTCTCTGGGGTGACGTTTATGTCGGTGCCGGGAGATGTCTATACGACACAGTTTACCTACTTCGGCGTTGTTCTTGGCTATATTCTTGGCTATATTGTGATTGGGTGCCTTCTTCTACCGCTTTACTATAGAATAAACGTGACTTCCGTATATGAATATCTTGGTCAGCGTATCGGCAAGGAAGCCCATAAAACAGGCTCCGTCCTCTTCTTTGTATCACGCCTGTTGGGCTCCGCCCTGCGTATGTATTTGGTGATATTCGTACTACAAATCTTTGTTTTTGATGGATGGCATATTCCCATCTGGCTCACCTCCATTGTGATGATTGCCATTATCCTGCTCTATACTTTTCGGGGGGGATTGAAAACGGTGGTCTGGACGGATATGCTGCAGACAACCTTCCTGTTGGGTGCCCTTGTCATTACGATTGTCGTGATTATGAAGAATATGGGTGGTTCTTTCTCGGAAGTATGGCAGCTGATGTCTACGGCCGGAAAGGATGGGGGAGACTGCCGTATGCTATTTAACACGGATTGGCGTAACAATAGTTATTTTCTAAAGCAGATTGTTGGCGGTATGTTTATCACCATCGCTATGACGGGCCTGGATCAGGATATGATGCAGAAAAATCTGTCATGCAAGTCGTTGAAGGATGCACAGCGCAATATGCTGTCGTTTACTTCAATATTGGTGGTGGTCAATATGATGTTCCTCCTATTGGGCGGTATGTTGTTGGCCTTTGCGCAGAAAAACGGCATTGATTTGGCAAATATGCCCACAGACCGCATCTATCCTGAAATCGCCTTTAAGTATCTCGGCAAGGTGGGGGCTCTGGTGTTTGTGTTCGGCTTGATTTCCGCAGGGTTTTCTTCCGCCGACGGCACCTTTACGGCACTTACTACGACGATATGCTATGATATTCTGCGTATTGAAAAACGCTATCCGCAGGAACGTCAGCAGGCACAGGTCCGCCGCTGGGTGCACTTGTTTGTCTCCCTGTTGTTCTTGATGGTCATCATCATTGCTTCCAGTCACCACAACGACGCCCTTATCCGCATCATCTTCATGGTGGCATCTTACACTTATGGCCCACTATTGGGCATGTTCATATTTGGCATTTTCACCAAACGAGAAATACGAAAGCAACTTCGTTGGCTGGTACCGGTTATTGCTATTGCCGTGCCGACTTTGTGTTATTTGCTTTCGTCTCATTCGCAACAATGGCTGTGTGGCTATCGATTTGGATATGAACTGCTCATCGTCAATGGCTTGCTGGTATTTGCCTGCCTGATGGCCGTGAGCAGGAAGGTGGAATTGAAAACAGAAGTTGAAACAAACAACAATATTATCAACTAACTTATTTATTAACTCTAAAAAATTAAGCTTATGAAAAAGTATTTAGCTGAAATGGTAGGAACCTTCGTTCTTACGCTTCTTGGTTGCGGAACAGCTATGTTCCTCGGCTGTGCTTGTCCTGCTGGTGTAGTGGGTACCGCTATCGCTTTCGGTCTTTCCGTAATAGCTATGGCTTACACTATCGGTGGCATTTCCGGTTGTCACATCAACCCTGCTATCACCTTGGGTGTCGCCCTTTCCGGCAGAATGAGCTGGAAGGACGCTGTTGGTTATTGGATTGGCCAAGTGATTGGTGCTATCATCGCTGGTGCCATTCTCCTCGCTTTGACCAACGTGGTTACTCCCGCTGCTGAAGGTATTGCTGAAGGCATGACGGGCCTTGGCTGCAATGGCGTTGCCAATGCTGGTGGTGCTATGGGCGCTTGTCTCGTGGAAATCATCGCAACCTTCATCTTCGTGTTGGTGGTTCTTGGTACGACCGATGAAAAAGTCGGTGCTGGCAATCTCGCTGGTCTCGCTATCGGTTTGACCTTGATCCTCATCCACCTCGTATGCATCAACCTGACGGGTACTTCTGTGAACCCCGCTCGTTCCATTGGACCGGCTATCTTCGCTGGTGGACAGGCTTTGGCTGACCTCTGGGTGTTCATCGTGGCTCCTCTCGTAGGTGGTGCGTTGGCAGCTGGCGTATGGAAATGCTTCTCCTGCGAAAAATGCTGCAACAAGGCTGAATAATCAACCCAATGCCTAATAGGAAATCGTGGACGGCTTGCCGCCCACGATTTTTTTTATGTGCCATAGTGGATAAATAGGGCAAAATTTCGTTTCTTTGCAATAAATTTACTTTATACGAAAGATGAATAAAACTCATTACCATGTGGTTGCTGCCATAATTCGAAACGATGGTGATATCCTCTGCATGCAGCGTCCCAAAGGCAAATACGAATATACTTCCTTCCGTTGGGAATTCCCCGGCGGCAAGGTCGAACCCGGCGAAAACGAGCCGCAAGCCCTCAAACGCGAGCTGCAGGAGGAAATGGACTATACCGTCGAGATTCGCGAGCACTACATGACCCTTACTCATGACTACCCCGACATTACCGTCACCCTCTCGTTCTGGCTCTGCGATGCCGCCAGCCGCACCTTCAACCGCAAAGAACACCCCGCCCACCGCTGGCTCCGCCCCGACCAACTGCCCACCCTCCAGTGGACCGACGCCGATGCCGACGTCATAGAGAAACTTGCTGGAGATGGGAAACTGTGAGTTTCAGGTTTCAGGTTTCAAGTTTCAAGTAATCGCATTAACACATTATCCCTATGAAAAAATCCTCCGCTCTCATTTTTGCCCTGGCCGTAATGGCTTGTGGTTGTGCCAGCAAACCCAAAGTGCTGGTCGTCTATTATTCTCAAACCGGCAATACCAAAGCCGTGGCTGAAGAGATTCAACAGCAGCTCGGTGCCGACATTGTCGAACTCAAAGTGCAGGACCCGTACCCGGACGATTTCATGGAAACGGTTGTCCGGGGCAAGCTGGAAATCGACAGCAACAGATATCCGGCCTTAGTCAATGACAAAATCGATGTCTCCCAGTACGATATGGTCTTCATCGGCTATCCCGTCTGGTTTGGCACGTACGCGCCGCCGATCACAACGTTTCTGCGCGCCCACGACTTGAGTGGCAAGACCATCGTGCCGTTTGCCACTTTCGGCAGCGGCGGACTGCGCAGCAGCAGTGAAGACCTTCGCAAGGCCTGTCCGAATGCGACGGTGAAACCCGGCTTTGGCATTCGTGCTATGCGTATGGATGCGCTCAAGGAAGAGCTGACCTACTTCCTGGTGCAAAACGACTATATAAAGGGAAACAAAAGCAAAGAACCGGAATATTCTGATATGCGTGATCTTACCGATGCCGACCGTGCGGTCTTCCAAGAGGCTGCCGGCGACTATAAGATGGTGAAGCCGCAGCCCGTCTCCGTGGCCACACGCAAGTTCCACGGCACGCAGTATCATTTCCGCTGCAACGCGCCCAGCCCCGACGGCAGTGTCGGCCCGATGGACGTCTATATCACTCAGCCCAAAAGCGGCAAGGCCTACTTCACGTTGATGGAACGGTGATAGCCATTAGCCGTTTGCTTTTAGTCCTTAGAACTTTGATGGTTGACTTTTTTTAGGCAATTATCAATTCTCACCGAATCTGACGGGCGAGTGAGTAAGGGTAGAGTGTGTAAGGGAAATAAGCGTATTTTTGCTGCGCTAGAAATCACGGTATTATGGATAGGCTCTCCCCTGCACAACGACGAAAGTGCATGCAGGCCAATAAAAGCAAAGGGACTTCTATTGAGGTCGTCTTAGGTAAAGCCCTATGGGCACGTGGCTTCCGCTACAGGAAGCATGCCAAAGGTGTGCCCGGTCATCCCGACTTTTGCTTTAAGGGAAAGAAAGTTGCTGTTTTCTGTGACGGTGAATTTTGGCATGGTCGCGACTGGGAAGCGAACAAGGTGCGCATACATAGCAACCAAGAGTTTTGGTATAGCAAAATTGAGCGCAACATCGCACGCGACATTGACATTACCGAGCAACTGCATCGCGATGGTTGGACGGTTATTCGCTTTTGGGAAAGCGACATTCGCAAGCACCTCGATGAGTGTGTGAATCGGGTGGAGGCGGCCCTCAACGGGGTTGGTATTGCCCGTGGTTATCAAATGGAAGAAAAATGGCGTGAGTGGATCGCCGCTGAAGACGAAGCGGGGTATGAGCTAGAATAGGGAAAGGAATGTCGGTCCGGCGGGGCGTTAGCTGATGGAACTTTGGCTGCTAAACTTGAAACGTCTAGTCTATCATTTTTTGGATTTTGGCCTCTGGATTTTAAACTTTTTTGTATAAATTTGCTGCCTTAATTTTTTGGGGGAAA
>JAZRYC010000114.1:0-9424 GCA_045600525.1 Bacteroidales bacterium | reverse complement strand
GCAAAGAGCCGTCAAGAGATAGTTCGCCTGTGATGTAATAGTCCTGTAGACGGTTTCCGCCCTTTATCTGGCCTGATGCCGCCAAAATGGCAATGGCCAGAGTTAAGTCAAATGCCGACCCCTCCTTGCGAATGTCGGCGGGAGCTAAATTGATGACGATTTTCCGTCCGGGTATCCTTAGGTTGTAGTTGCCCAGCGCAGTGTCAATGCGCTGCTGACTTTCTTTAATCGCACTGTCTGGCAGACCGACTAAATGAAACCCAATACCTGTTTCTACACTGACTTCTACGGCGATATGAATGGCCGCAACACCCATTAGGGCACAATTGTACGTTCTTACTAACATGATTTATTATTATTTTGTTTTCGTGCGGCAAAAATAATAAAAAACCAATATTAGTCAAGAAAAAATTATAAAAAAATTAATTTTTACAAATAATTGTTAAGAGAATTATTTCACAGGTAGCACGCGCATTGACAAACTGTTCAAACCATAGTTGTCGTATTTCTGTGTTTTTCTGTAAAAGGAGATGTGGTATTCACCAGCTTGATTTAGTTGTTTTTTGGGGAAAGCCACCAAGGTCATATTGCATTCACTGCCGTTTCCCGTAGGCTGAATGGCCTTGTTGTTTTTCGGATTGAAATCGAATATGCTGGTCACGTAGGTGTCCATACCATCGGGATAGGTAAGTGTGACGGTAATGGGAAGTTCGGTAAGAACGTTGACTGTGCTATCGTAATTCAAGGTGAATTCAATGCGATAAGAACCGGTATCCGTTATCTGAAACGGTAAATCCAAGACTTGTTCTTCATATGTCCAGTTAGAGTTGGCAAATGTGTGTAACACAAAAATGTCTTCCTGCTTATTTTTCCCACCATGACGGCCCTTACAACCAAACATTAAGGCTCCAGCGCAGAGCATGATAAGACAAAGAAAAAAGATTCGTTGAAAATTATTGCGTTTCATATCGGATTATGATTAGGTTATTGATATATTTGCGGACTCATCATCAGCCCTCTTCAGGGGGTGCAAAAATACTAATTATTAGGCTTATGGCGGTCAAGAAAAAATTTTACGTGGTTTGGTCTGGGGTAAAACCTGGAATATACGACAATTGGAATGCGTGCAAGGAACAGGTTCTTCACTTTGAAGGAGCTAAGTATAAGTCATTTGAGACTATGGAAGCGGCACAATCGGCTTTTAACGAAGGTTATGCTGCCTATTACAGAAACCATCCTGCCACTGCCAGCGGAATCTCCCTACAATTACTCAAAGAGGACGCTCCCAAGCCTATTTTGGAAAGTCTTTCCGTGGATGCCGCATGGAATACGGCCACACGCATGATGGAATACCGCGGTGTATATACGGCCACACGTGAAGTATGGTTCCATAAGGGACCCTATCCCAATGCATCGAATAATATTGGGGAATTTCTTGCTCTGGTCCATGGTATTGCCCTATGCAAGCAAAAGCAATTGGACATCCCCATCTATACGGACAGCATCACTGCTTTGGCATGGGTACGCCACAAAAAACACAAATCAATTATTCTTCCCACAGAGGAAAACGCCATGTTGTTTGACATGATGACGCGGGCGGAAAATTGGCTGAAGAACAATACCTACAACAATCCCATTTATAAATGGAACACTCCGCTGTGGGGTGAAATTCCTGCCGACTTCGGAAGAAAATAAATACGACTAACGCTTGCGTCCTTTTCCCTTCTGAAAGAAAAAGTCATGCTGACGCCTTCGTTCCTTTATATCTTTAGCAACATGCACCTTCTTACCATCGTAAGGATTATATCCTAAATAATACATGGCTGTAGAGAAGGTCATCGGCGTGGGCGTAAAATCCTGCACCTGCTCGGTCATTAAATGATATTTTTTTGTAAGACGCCCCAATGCTTCCATTTTTTCCACCGTGCATCCGGGATGAGAACCGATGAAGTAGGGGATAAGTTGTTGATTTTTTCCACACTTCTGGTTTTCCTGATCGAAACGTTCTAAGAAACGAATGAATTGTTCAAAATCAGGCTTTCGCATCAAACGAAGTACTTCAGGATCCGTATGTTCTGGGGCGACCTTTAATCTTCCTGAAACATGCTTGTTTACAATTTGATGAATATATTTACTAAAGCCATTCTTCATATCAGATTCTTTGTCGCCTAATAGCATTTCATAACGAATCCCACTGCCTATGGTAACATGTTTTACGCCTTCCATTTTCACCACTTGCTCGTAAAGATGCAACAGTGGATGGTGGTCTAACTGCAAATTGGGACAAACCTTGGGGGTTAGACATGATGGGCGTGGACACTTACGGCAGCGGTCCAGATCTTTTCCTTCCATTCTGAACATGTTGGCCGAGGGACCGCCTAAATCGCTAATATGTCCTTTGAAATAGGGTCTTTTGATCAAATCCTCCACTTCAGCCAGGATGGAGGCATTCGAGCGCGAGGCAATCTGTTTTCCTTGATGAGCTGATATGGCACAGAAGCTACATCCACCGAAGCATCCCCTATGCATAGTGATGGAGTTCTTGATCATTTCAAATGCCGGTATGTCACCCCGTTTCAAATACTTTGGATGCGGTGCGTGCATCATTCTGTCGAAAAGGGCAAAGCTATCCATTTCTTCTTCCGTTGCCACGGGATAAGGAGGATTAACCACCAGAAATCTATCCTCATAAGGCTGAATCAGCATTCTTTGTTCCCGTTTGTTGGATTCCGTTTCAAATAAAACAAAGTCCTCTCCATATTTGCGCTTGTCACGACATTCCTCCTTATAAGAATGCAGCATAATAGGGGATTGTTCCTTGAGCTGCTCGATATTATCCTCTAAATAGGCAATTTGCGGACATTCGGACAGATGGTTCCGCCAGTCGGGTTTGGCCAATATTTCAGCTAAAGCCAATATCGGCCTCTCACCCATGCCATATACAAGCACGTCGGCGTAGCTGTCCAATAGGATGGATGGCTTGAGAGAATCGCTCCAATAGTCGTAATGTGAAAGTCTCCGCATGGAGGCCTCGATTCCTCCGATTACAATAGGAACATCGGGATAGAGTTGGCGCAGAATGCGGGAATACACAGTGGTGGCGTAATCGGGACGAAATCCAGCTTGGCCTCCGGAAGTATAGGCATCATCACTACGCAAACGTCGGTTCGCCGTATAGTGGTTCACCATGGAATCCATATTGCCTGATGTTACTCCGAAGAATAAACGCGGCTTACCTAATTTCTTGAAATCACGCAAATCATCTTTCCAATTGGGCTGAGGAAGTATGGCCACGCGCAGTCCCTGACGCTCCAAAATGCGTCCAATGACGGCGGCACCGAATGAGGGATGATCCACATACGCATCGCCATTGACTAGGATCACATCCACGTAATCCCAGCCGAGATAATCCAATTCTTTTTTGGTGATCGGTAGAAAATGCTTTGATTGATTCATAGGCGGCAAAAGTACAAAAAATGCCCCTTTTGCGGAGGGGCATTTTTTTAAGAATGATATTGCCTATGCTTTTAGAAATTGATCTAAAGCAGTGGCCTCTTCGCCTTGGAATATCACCATGGGAGCATATCCGACATACTCATCTTGTGAAAATTCCAGCACTTGCGCCAAGCAATAGTCGCCATCTCCTGTAGTTAATACATACAGCATGCAACCCGAAGTCATCTCCTTGCGAATCTCAGAAAGTTGTACAAGCTGGTTGTTCTTAAGCATATTAGTCAATTTGTTCTTGTCTTCAGAAACAATGTAAACCTTATATTTTTTTAGACGTTTTCCTGTGGGAACATAGAAATGATGGCAGGAGGAAAGATCCATGCAGATTTTGATAATGCCGTAGATAAACAGACCGAGACCGAATACAATCATCATCATATTCACGCAATCGGCAGATACAATGTTTTTGGTTCCCAAGACAAACATTAAAATGCCTACAATGATGAGGACTATCGATGTGGCAATGCTGTTTCTTTTGGAGATAATGACATCCTTGGGAAGATTCTTAACAGCTTCTTCTATATGAGTGTAATTTTCCATTTTTACGATTTTTCTAAATATAATATGGTTTATATAATTATATACAAAAACCTTTGCCACGTATAAACCATTCGTGGCAAAAAGCTGATTGTTGATGTTTTGTTCATACGTTTGCTTATGCAAGCGCACATCAGCACGTCAGCCTATTTAGAAAATAAACGTAATAATTTTTAGGGTATGGTTCTGTCTTATAAGAAGATATCGTTCTATCGGCATAATGCCTGATAAGATGGGATACCATTTGGTTGCTCGTGCAGACAGCCCACTTCTCCGTTTGAATCTGCTGCAGCGTACGAGTGGGTATCCGCGTCAGCGAACTGCCTTCCGTCTGATTGGAACAAATAATATTGGCAAACAGGAAGTCACGAATGACAACGGTCTGCTCTTTTTGAGGATTTTGGACATGAGCGACATCAGTCTTATGACACGAAATGTCGTTTTGGGGCAATTCATTTACTTGGGAAAAAAGAAATCCCAGAAACAATAGTCCCCAAATGACTAAAATCCGCCTCATCTTATCATATTTAATAACCTATTAGGATAGTGACCACTCTGCGCCATCTTTGGTATCTTTCACAGAAATGCCAGCTTCTTTCAAATCATCTCGAATCTTATCGGATATAGCCCAGTTTTTATTGGTTTTGGCATCCTGGCGAATGGCTAGAACAAGCTGCATCACTTTATCCAAAGTGTCACTGCCGTCCTGACCTCCAACTGTAATGGTCTCCGGTTTCATGCCCAGAATATCAAAGAAGAACGTACGGAAATTGTTTTGCAACAACTCAATATCTGCTGCCGTAAGGGAAGCGTGTCCATCCTTAACGGCGTTGATGATACGGGCAGCTTCAAAGAGTTCGGCAATAACCTTGGGACTGTTGAAATCGTCATTCATGGCCTCATAGCAACGGATTACCCAATTTTCAATATCTTCTGTTGATTTATCGGATGCTTTGAGTTTATCCAACGCGCGTTCAGCCGCATAAAGTTTTTCCATGCCCTTTTCAGCCGATTGGAGTGCTTCGTTGCTAAAATCCACCGTGCCGCGATAATGTGCCTGCAATACAAAGAAACGGATGGTCATGGGAGAATAAGCCTGATAGAGCAATTTGTGTGAGCCTGTGAAAAACTCGTTCAGTGTAATAAAGTTACCTAAGGACTTACCCATTTTCTGACCGTTGATGGTGATCATGTTATTGTGCATCCAATAGCGAACAGAAGAGTTTCCATTGGCAACAGTGCTTTGGCAGATTTCGGATTCATGATGTGGGAAGAGGAGGTCCATGCCACCACCATGAATATCGAATTGTTCACCCAAATATTTAGTACTCATTGCCGTGCATTCAATATGCCATCCGGGGAATCCTACGCTCCAAGGAGAATTCCAGCGCATAATATGTTCGGGTGCCGCCTTTTTCCAAAGTGCAAAATCAGCAGGATTGCGTTTCTCGCTTTGTCCATCCAATTCGCGGGTGTTGGCAATCAACTCGTCCAAGACGCGACCGGACAACTTTCCATAGCCAAACTCTTTGTCAAACTTCTGCACGTCAAAATAGACAGAGCCATCGGAGACGTAGGCAAATCCCTTATCCAGAATTTTCTGAACCATTTCAATTTGTTCGATGATATGCCCAGAGGCTCGGGGCTCAATAGAAGGCCCTTTCACATTCAGCGCATCCATCGCACGATGGTAGCTGTCCATGTAGTATTGAGCCACTTCCATTGGTTCAAGTTGTTCCAAACGAGCCTTTTTTGCAATCTTGTCCTCGCCTTCGTCCGCGTCATGTTCAAGGTGACCGACATCAGTAATATTTCGCACATAGCGTACTTTATATCCGATATGCGTGAGATATCGGAACACCAAGTCGAAAGTCACGGCCGGACGGGCATGGCCGAGATGGGGTTCCCCATATACCGTAGGACCGCAAACATAGAGTCCGATATGGTCGGGAACGATAGGTTTGAGTAATTCTTTTCTCTTTGAGAGCGTGTTATAGAGGAAAACTTTGCCTTTGTTGTCTGTATTTATCATAATGAATATTTTATTTACTGAATAATTCTTCTATTTGATCATGGTATTTTTCCAAGAGTCTGTTTCGTTTGAGTTTGAGGGTAGGGGTGAGTTCACCCGTCTGAATTGACCATTCATAGCCAATTAAGGTAAAGCGCTTAACCTTCTCAGTATCGCCAAAGAACTGATTATAATATTCAATAATCTTATTGTATTTCTTAATCACCTCCGGATGTTTAATCATTTCCTCATTGGTTGTATAGGGAATATCTTTTCCCTGGCACCAGGAGCGAAGGTCAATGAAATTCGGAACAATGAGGGCAGCCGCAAACTGTTTGTTTTCGCCCACCACCATAATGTTGTCGATCAAGGAGTCTTCGGAAATCTTATTCTCAATAATGGTCGGCACGACATATTTCCCAAAAGCGGTCTTAAACATTTCCTTCTTTCTTCCCGTGATCTTCAATCGGCCTTCGGGAGTGATTTTTCCAAGGTCGCCCGTATGGAACCACCCCTCTTCGTCAATGGATTCCTTGGTGATTTCGGGATCTTTGTAATAGCCTTTCATGACATGTTTGCCGCGGGTGAGTATTTCTCCGTCGTCTGCAATCTTCACCTGCGTACCAGGCAGGATGTGTCCTGCCGTGCCAAATTCCAAACCGCCTTTAAAGAAATCACTGACGGCAATCACGGGGGAAGTCTCCGTTGTGCCATAGCCTTCCAAAACGGCTATGCCCATTGCCCAAAACACCTTGGAAATTTTGGGTTGGATAGCTGCGCCGCCCGTCACAATCACCTTAATACTGCCACCAAGGGCCTTGTACCATTGATTTAAAACCAGTTTCCGAGCAATTTTGAGTTTCCAATAATAGGATTTCTTCTTATTGAAATCAAACTCCAACGCCACATCATTGGCCCAAAAGAACAATTTCCGCTTAATTCCTTTGAGCTTTCGTCCCTTCATGATGATCTTGTCGTAGATTTTCTCTAAAAGACGCGGAACAGTCGTGAAGATATCCGGCTTCAGTTCAACCATGTTATCTTGAATCTTAGCAAGATTCTCCGCATAATAGAAGGAGAGTCCCAAATAATGCCAAGCGTAGTTCATCATTCGTTCGTACACATGGCAGAGTGGGAGATAGCTGAGGATTCTATTGTATCCCGTGGTGGGAATAATCGGCAAAATGCCTCGCACATTAGCAAGAAAATTCTCATGGGTAAGCATCACACCTTTTGGGTTTCCCGTAGTGCCGGATGTATAAACAATGGAAACGACATCCTGCGGGGTAATACTGTCCTTGATCTGCTTAAGATATTGCGGACTGGGGTTTGATTTTCCCAATTCAATGAGTTCGTTAAGATGCCGATATCCACGAAGATTTCTAAAGGTATAGACACGATCCTTGAGAGATGGAATGTTCTCAATGATGTTATTGATTTTACGCAACAGTTCCCAACCCGACACAAATACCAGCTTGATGTCAGCATGGTGAAGAATGTAGTTGTAGTCGCTTTCACTGATGGTTGGATAGATGGCTACGTGGATGGCCCCGATCTGCATAATAGCCATGTCGAGGAAATTCCATTCGGGCCTATTCGGGGTAATCGTTGCAATACAGTCACCGCGACTAATGCCGAGCTGCATCAATCCATAGGAGATGTTGTTCACGGTATCAACATAGTTTTGGGTACTGTGTTTTACCCAAATACCGTTTTCCTTGCCGCATACGGCATCCTCTTTGGGAAACTCTTTCAAACTGCGGTCCAATAAGTCAAATAGTCTGGTTACCTCCATTGTGCGATTTGGTTAAGCGTGCAAAGATACAATCTTTTCGTTAAATGGCGTTTCGAACATTTACCATCAACTGCGACAGCATATTTTTAGCTCTTAGGAGTTGGATTTTCACATTGGCTAGGGAAATGTTCAATCGTTCGGCAATTTCTTCATAGGAAAGATCTTCATAATAGCGAAGTTCCACTACTTTGCGATATTTCTCTGGCAATTGCCGCACAGCACAACGGAGCATTTGCATCCGTTGTTTGCCCATGACTTCTTCTTCCGGATTGGGCGAGACATTGGCTTCGGATTTGTCAATAAGCATTTCCTGACCTTCAGCATAAAGTTCGTCTTCCACACATTGCGGAGAGTTGTTTTTATGACGAATATAGTCAATACTGTTATTGACCGCGATGCGGAAGAGCCATGTGGAGAAGGCGTATTGTGGAGAATATTTATCCAAATAGCGAAAAGCCTTTCCAAAAGTCTCCAATGTAAGATCTTCTGCATCATCACTGTTCTTCACAATTTTAATCAGCATAAAGTAAATGCTGTCACGATAGAGTCTCATTAATTCCGCATAGGCCTTCTGATCGTTATTGTCAAGGGCCTGGCGCAATAAAATATAATCGCGTTTCGCTTTGTCTGTAGTGCAGGGATTTTCCATTACAAAAACTTATGATGGTATATTTGAGCAGACAGATAATACAGAGGGTTCAACAGGGCGAAGATTACGTCATAGACGATAAGGAAGGGAATGGTCTGTCTTTCATTGAGCTTTTTAGCTGCAAAGCCAAATACAAGATACTGACTGACGATGCGTGCAACGGCAATTCCTAATGCAATGGATAGAAGTATCATGTTTTTCATCGTAGCCAAAATCGCTAGAACCAACAAGGCATAGAACAAAAGATTGATTCCTGCGTAGGCTTTCAATAGGAACCTATTTTTGAAGGTATTGTATTTCAGGGTGTAATATAAGCCCATTTTATGGCGTTTCCATGCATTATGTGTAGGGGCATGCTGCAGTTGGGTGAATGAATCGACAGAATATTCAACAGACGTATTCGTTTTATTGGAAGCCTTACTAATAAAGATGTCTTCTTCGCCGCAACTGATGTGATTGTGGGATGCAAAGCCCTTTTGGGCATAGAAGAGTCCGCGGGTGAATGCCACATTTCGAAGATCCGCCCGGTAGGCCGTGTGAGCCTGCGCATAGGAGAAAAACTGCACGGCATTTGTTAGATTGTCAAAATGAAGCATGCGATTGAAGGGGTTTCTCTTCTTCTCAAAAGAGCTGTAGCCGATAACGATTTTCGTCTGCGAAACAAAATTCTCCGCCATACGTTCAATCCAGTGCGCCGACGCCGGACAACATTCAGCATCCGTGATAATAATGTGTTCATAGGCCGCACAACGGATTCCCATAGATAAGGCAAACTTATTGCCTCGAATAGTGGACACAGCAGAATCTAGATTGACCAACTTGATGTTGTCATACTGATTCTGATACTCTTTCACCAGCAATTCCGTATCGTCATGAGAATGATCGTTCACCACGACTAGCTGAAACTGTGAATACTGCTGAC
>JAZRYC010000113.1:0-4606 GCA_045600525.1 Bacteroidales bacterium | reverse complement strand
CCCATCGGCATTTCCTTCTTTACGTTCCAGTCGCTCACTTATACCGTGGATGTGTACCGCAAAGTACATGCTCCCTTGAGACATTTACTGGACTACCTACTATACATCCTCATGTTCCCGCAGCTCATCGCCGGCCCGATTGGCCGATTCAACACCATCGCCGACGACATCATGGATCGGAGGCACAACGACACGATTGACAACAAACTTTACGGAGTTTATCGTTTTTCTCTCGGACTGGCCAAGAAGGTGCTCATTGCCAACGTACTCGGCGCACAAGTGGATGAACTGTACGCCCTTCCCCATGAGGAGGTCACAGGTTCCGTTGCCCGCGTAGCAGCCATCAGCTATTCCTTCCAAATCTACTTTGATTTCAGCGGATATTCCGACATGGCCATCGGTTTGGGCTACCTGTTGGGATTCAAATTTCCCGAAAACTTCGACAATCCGTACACTTCGCAAAGCATCAGCGAATTTTGGCGAAAGTGGCACATGACCCTGGGTGGATGGCTCAAAGACTACCTCTACATTCCTCTGGGTGGAAATCGCGTCAAGCCATGGCGTATGTACCTCAACCTCAGCATCGTATTCCTCGTATGCGGAATTTGGCACGGCGCCGGTTGGAATTTCGTTATTTGGGGCATCTGGCATGGCCTGTTCATTGTGGGCGACAAGTTGTTCCTGAATCGGGCATTCAAACAAGTGCCGAAAATCCTGCGCGTGGCACTCACCTTCCTGGTGGTCACCCTCGGATGGATATTCTTCCGCCTGGAAAATTTGAGCGACGCCTGTTTCTTCCTCGGCCGATGCTTCAGCCTGCAACACAGCCGCGTGTTCGTATCTAACGAATTTATCACCTTCCTACTGACAGCCATTGTATTCTCTTTCCTCACTCTGACCCCATGGGGAAAGAAGCTGGAATCCGCCTGCTATGCAGAGCAGCGTCCTGAATGGCAGCACTACCTTTCCTTCCTCGGAGCCGTCGTGCTCATCGTCGCCTGCACGGCCTACCTTTACTCATCCAGCTTCAACCCATTCATCTACTTTAGATTCTAAGCCATGAAGATCCGGAAACACATCTTATACATCCTATTCCTGCTTCTTCTGGCAGCACCCATGATCGAGAAATTCTCTTCCCGAGAGGAAGAGCCACTGAAAGGCGCCTTCTTCCCTCAGGAGAAACCTTCTTTCAGTTGGAAGACCTGGTTTGACGGAAGCTTTCAAGCCGATTTTGAAAAATTCATCAACGACCGAATGGGATTCCACAACGATCTGGTCCGTTATCGCAATGAGTTCTGCTTCCGCGTGTTCCATCAGGTAAACGCCAAAGCCGTCTTACAGGGCAAAGACGACTATCTCTTTGAGCATCCCTATATCTTTGCCCGTTTCGGACAAGACTACATCGGGATGGACTCCATTCGAAAAAACATACGGCTCATTCAATGGTTTCAAGATGAAATGACCTCGCGCGGAAAAACGTTCGCCTTTATTTTGGCACCCAGCAAAGCCGATTTCTTTCCGGAATACATCCCCGACAAATACGTCCGCCCCCTTACCGACAGCACCAACTATCGGCAATACATCCAATTGCTTCGAAAATCAAACATACATTACGTAGATTTCAACCGCTGGTTTATAGAGAAAAAAGGAAAGACGCCCCACCCGCTCTACCCTAAATATGGTATTCATTGGAGTTACTACGCCTCGCTGCACGCCACCGACAGCCTCATCGGCTATCTTGAGAAGCTGATGAAACGCGAGCTGCCCCACATCATCATTGATGGAGAAGTCGTCAGCGACACCGCGCAACATCTCGACTACGACATTGGGGAAACCATGAATCTCATCACCAAGGAGCTTCCCGGATATCCGCTTTGTTACCCCTCATACCATTGGGGAACCGTGGCTGACACCACCAAGCCCAACATGCTCGTCATTGCCGACAGCTACTACTGGGAAGTGTTCAACACCTGCATCCAGCAGCACTGCTTCACCGGCGACTTCTGGTTTTACAACAACTCCGTATATCCTGCGTCCTTCTACCAGGAAACCCATGTCAAAGACCTCAACCTGAAAAAAGCCATTGAACAGGCCGACGTCATCCTCATTCTTTGCACCACACCGGCACTATCCGACTTTTCATGGGGATTCCTTCAATCGGCCAAGAAGGTGCTATAATAATTCGATCAAAAAAGGAATGGCTATTTAGGCAACAATTTCACAAAGGGAGTCATCATTTCCTCCAATGAGATGCCCCCGTGTTGGAAAGTGTTTTTGTATAGGTTCACATAATAGTTGAAATTATTCTGATAAGCAAAGAAATCAGACTTCGTGGCAAAGATAAACCGTTGGGTCATACTTTCCTTCGGGAGGAACACCTCGTCAGGATTCTTCACTTCAAAAACCTCCTTGGCGGGATAGTCCATGCTGCTTCGCCCCACCTTATAACGCAAATTGCTGTTTACTTCGCGTTCTCCCACCATTTTCAACGGACGATCCACCTTAATGGTTCCATGGTCTGTCGTGATGAACACCGGGATTTTGCGTTCCGAAAGATATTTCAGCATATCCAACAGAATGGAATTTTGAAACCAGGAGGCGGTCACACTGCGATACGACTTCTCATCGTCAGCCAACTCGCGAACCACGTTCACATCCGTGCCCGCATGCGACAGCATATCCACAAAATTGAACACAATGACGTTCAGCGAATTGTTCATCAGCTGATGAAAACCATCAAACACCTTCTTGCCGAAATCCGCATTCAGAATTTTGAAATAGGAATACTTCACATTCTTGCCGTAACGCTTCAAATATTCCCCTAGGAGTTGCTCCTCAAACTGGTTCTTGCCGCCTTGGTCATTTTCATTCAACCACATCTGCGGATATTTTTTCGCAATCACCGAGGGCATCAAACCAGAAAACAGGGCATTACGGGCATAATGCGTGGCGGTAGGCAAAATGCTGTGGCATATCGTTTCCTCCTCCACATAATAATAATCGTGGATCAGCGGATAAATGCAGCGCCATTGATCATATCGAAGGTTGTCTATCACAAAAAGGAAAGTCGACTTCTGCTCATTGAGTACAGGGAAAAGTTTCTCCTTCAACACCGTATGAGACTGTATCGGACGATCCTCTCCACGACCATTCACCCAATCGGTATAATGTTGCTGCACGAACTTGGCAAAACGGATATTGGCTTCCTCCTTTTGTGCGGAGAGCATTTCAGCAACACTTTCATCCTCAATTTTCTCAATTTGCAGTTCCCAGTTCACCAGCTCTCTATACAGATCCTCCCACTCATGCACACTGAGTCGGTCTGAAATGCGCATAGACAAATCGCGAAAGGCCTGCTGGTAATCCACCGTCACCTTAGCCGTAACCAGCTTCTTATTGTCGATATTCTTTTTCAGGCAAAGCAGAATCTGATTCGGATTCACGGGTTTGATAAGATAATCCGCGATATTAGAGCCGATGGCATCCTCCATAATGTGTTCTTCCTCGCTTTTGGTAATCATCACAATAGGAAGATGGGGATAGAGCTTTTTCAGCCGCTGCAGCGTTTCCAAGCCGCTCAAGCCGGGCATATTTTCATCCAAAAAGATAATATTCACAAATTCCTTCTTTAGAATCTCCAGAGCCTCCACCCCGCTCAAAGCCGGAATCACATCGTAGCCCTTTGATTTTAAAAAGAGTATATGCGGTTTAAGAAGGTCTATTTCGTCATCCGCCCATAATATCTTAGCATTCATATCCGTGTCTTTTTAATAAACAATACGGATTTCTAACGTCGGAAAGACAAAAATATTGCTTACAAAGAAGACTGGAAATTAGAAATCAGGCTTGATTTCCTGGGCATCGATAATCGAATTCTTCGTATCGATGTAGGAAATCACATAGGGCGAGGAGCCACGGTAACTGCATTTCGACAAGACCACCACATTGCAGGCATCTGTAATAGTATCCCTATCCGTATTCCACTTCACATAATCGGTGACGTACGAAGCGTACACATCCTCCTCCTTCAACTTGTTGAATTCCTGCAAATCAGAGCCATATTTATCTTGCAGTTCCTTTTTGAGAGCATCATAGGTATATCGCGTACTCATGTTGAAGCAGACGGCCACACTGCATATCAGGTGCGTTTTGGACGATGCGCGAATTTCCAACTTCACCTTTTCCCCTGCAAACATACCCTTCATAATCACGGTATTGTCGTGACTACCATTCAAATCCTGTACAAAACCTTTTCCCTTCAATTTGGAGACGAATGTGGTCATAGTGCAATTGAGATCTACGCCCAAGAACTTCATGTGTTGGGACTGCGCATTACCGAGGAAGGCGGCACACAAAAAGGCGAATAATACGATGAGTTTTTTCATTCAGTTAATTTTTTTGAGACGGCAAAAATAAGAAAAATGCATAGAACCAACCATCAGCCTGTAAGTTTAAATTTCAAATGTTCGTATTTCTGTCTTACCGCCGTCGGGCCTGCCCGCGCAGAGGCACTCATTCCCTTTCTTGAAGAAGGGGTGGCTTATGAAAAGGTAAAACAACTACAGGACTATGATAGGATCTCCGACGTATTCCTCAATCAGTTTCT
>JAZRYC010000112.1:0-9264 GCA_045600525.1 Bacteroidales bacterium | reverse complement strand
TTACCCCCTTCATGTTACAGGCAGAAAGAGATATTGACATTCGATTCAGCGAGGTGGACCCAATGGGCATTGTGTGGCACGGCAATTACGCACTCTATTTCGAAGACGCGCGCGAGCTGTTTGGCCGTACCTATCAACTGGAATATATGCACATGTTTGAGATGGGTTTCTATGCACCCTTGGTGGATCTCAAATTTCACTACAAGAAAGCGATTCGATATGAAGATAAAATCAAGGTGGTGATTACCTTTCATGATACCGAGGCCGCCAAAATCATCTTTGATTACGAAATCCTTCATCGCGAGACAGGCGAGGTGATGGCCACAGGTCAATCCACGCAGGTCTTCTTAGATCGAGACTATAATCTTGCCATTCAAATACCCGAATTCTTTCTTGAATGGAAACGTATGAATGGAATTTTATAATTTTTATTTTTAAACCTCCATATTATGAAAAAGAGAACATTTTTCCTTTGCCTTTTGGCTGTCTTGAGCTTTGCCCTCGTTTCCTGCGATAAACCCGAACCAGATCCCGAACCAGATCAGCCGACTCCCGTTGAACCGATTCCCGATGATCCCGATATTCCAGATAATCCCGTATCGGAAGACACGACAAGCGCATATTCTACTATGCTACTTGGAAAATGGGTGTTGGAAAGAGCCACACAGGATGTTTCCGGAAATGTGGTGGATATTACCAATTTCTATGGCTCCTATTTCTCTCTCTTGTTTGAGGAAGATGGAACTTTGATTACTGCCAATGGCATTGAAGATGCTACGATGCAATGGACTCTTGATGGTGATCAGTTGGGATTTATCCAGCTCCCAGGTATGGATCCTGTGATGTACACGATTAAAAAAATCACAGAAGACGAGTTAGATATTGAAAACGGCGCTGGAACAGAATATGTGACCTTGTTGGAACTCAATAGGGCTCCACGCAAATAACAACCCTACACAAGTGCCTATGTTGTGAGTGGGAGACGTATACTCCTTTTCCCAACATGGGCACTTTTTTTATTTTCATCTTTGCCCTCTAGGGAATAAAATCCTTTTTGTCTATTAAAATCATGGAATACAAATAGTTGATGCCTATGAAAATCCTACATCTTTCCGATTTGCATTTGGGAAAGCGCGTAAACGGCTTCTCAATGCTTGATGATCAGAAGTATATTCTGAACCAGATTCTTAACATTACAGACGAACAACAACCTCAGGTTGTGCTTATTGCGGGTGACGTGTATGACAAGTCGGTGCCCTCTGCGGAAGCGGTGGAAATGTTGGACCAGTTTCTGTGCGATCTGGCTGGCCGCAACCTGCAGGTGTTTATGATTGGCGGCAACCACGACTCTGCCGAGCGTCTGGCATTTGCCTCCCGTCTCATCGAATACAGTGGGGTGCATATTGCCCGCGTGTATGACGGCAACGTGCAGCCTGTAAGCCTGAACGACGAATATGGCATCGTGAATTTTTATATGATGCCTTTTGTGAAGCCTATCCACGTGAAAACCTGCTTTCCGGATGCGACAGTGGATAGTTATACCGACGCGCTGACTGTGGCTGTTCAGCAGATGAACGTTCTTGAGGATGAACGCAACGTTTTGGTGGCACATCAGTTTGTGACGGGTACGAAAGGTGTGGAGGGCGTCCTGCGCTCCGAGTCGGAAGACGTCTCCGTGGGCGGCCTCGACAATGTTGATGCCTCCGCCTTTGCATCCTTTGACTACGTGGCCCTCGGCCATATCCACAGTCCGCAGTTTATCGACGGACACAACCATATACGCTATTGCGGTACACCATTGAAATACTCCTTCTCAGAGGTGAACCACAAAAAGTCCGTCACAATGGTGGAGATGGGCAAAAAGGGTGAACTTACCATTTCCACGCTCCCGCTGAAGCCACTGCACGACCTGCGCAAAATTCGCGGCTCTTATGAGGAACTGGTGGATCGCAAGAACTATATCGGCACGCCTGTGGAAGACTATCTTCACGTTACCCTTACCAACGAGCAGGATGTGATTGACGCTATCGGCAAACTGCGCACCATCTATCCCAACATCATGCAGCTGGAATACGACAATGCCAGAACGCGCGCCATCGGCAATCCCATCACTGCCGCCAGCGTGGAGAAACAACCGAGCGAACTGTTTGAGGATTTCTTCCTGCAAACCAACGGTCGCGAGATGAGTGACGAACAAAAAGAATTCATGAACAACATGATAAACAAAATCTGGAAATAAATTATGAGACCCATTCAATTGACGATGTCTGCGTTCGGCTCATACGTGAATGAGACGACCATTGATTTCTCCAAATTCGGCAGCAACGGTCTGTACCTGATTTCGGGTGACACCGGTGCCGGAAAGACGATGATCTTTGACGCTATTACCTTTGCGCTGTTCGGCGAGACCAGCGGACATAACCGCAAACCTTCTGATATGCGCTCCGACTTTGCCAAGTCGGAGGACAAGACGTTTGTCAGACTGACCTTTGCCGTGGGCGGCAAGACCTACACGGTGGAACGCAATCCCGCATACGAGCGTGCCGCTAAACGCGGCGGAGGCACCACCATGGAAGATGCTTCCGCTACGCTGACCTTTGACGATGGCTCCACGCCGATATCAAAAGATAGGGAGGTTACCAACAAAATTGTCGAAATTCTCAAACTCGACAAACAGCAGTTCTCCCAGATAGAGATGATCTCCCAAGGCGATTTTCGCGAGCTGCTGAGCGCAACTACGGAGACCCGAATTGCCATTTTTCGTAAACTGTTCAATACCAGTCTGTATGATAGATTGCAGAAGACCCTTTTTGAAGAAGCAAAACAATGTGGTGTTGTTTGCGCCAAAATTCAAAATGAACGCTCCAACGCGCTGAAACGTGTGAACTGCGCACCCGATGACCCTTCGGCCCAGGAGTTGGCTTTGCTACAACAAAACGATATCGTGGTTGAAGAAGATGCCTTTCAGCTGATAGAAGACATCGTTGCTCATGACCAAAAGGCTGATCAGCAAATCCAAAACGAACTCGCCAAGGTCAGCACTCGACTTACGGAGATTCCATCCCTGCTGGATAAGGCTGACAGACAAAATGAATTGGCCAAGACGACGGAAACCCTAAAAACGAAAAAAGAACAACTGAAGCCTTTGCAGGATGCCTTCCATGAAGAATCAGTCAAACAACCCCAGATTGCGGAAAAAAACAAATCCATAGGAGCCATTGATAAGGAAATGCCTGATTATGACGTCTTGGATAAGAAGTTGGCAGAGAAAGAAGTGCTGGCAAAAAAAATAGCCCAATCACCTATTGCGATTGCTGAAAGAGAAGATGCGAATGTGAAGTTAAAGGAAGAGATAAGCCAACTCAAGATGGAACAACAGTCGTTGTCCAATGCAGGTGCGCAGAAGGCAACTTTGGAAGCCCAGCAACAGACTTTGCAAAGCGATAAACAACGTCTTACAGAGTTGCAAAGCAAATTGGCAACGCTACAGGCTGCCTGTAAACAATATCGTTCCGCAATGGATGACGTTTCCAAGGCATCTTCACAACTCTCTGCCAAGAAAACGGCATACGATCAACTGCAGCTGGCCTTCGTCTGCGAGCAGGCTGGCATCATGGCGGAAACTTTGGAAGAGGGACAACCCTGTCCCGTGTGCGGCTCCACGCATCATCCTCATAAAGCAGTGAAATCAACAACTGCACCAACTGAAGTTGTAGTTAAGGCAGCGAAGGCGGATATGGATAATGCTCAAAAAATCTATGAGCAGAAAAACGGTGTGGCAGGCCCCTTGTTGGGCAATATCAACGCGATGACCGAAGAGTTGAAGATTTCTGTTAAAACTCTGGTGGGGGAGTGCGAAATCAAAGAGGCTCCTGATCAGATTAAAGCTAAAATGGCTTCCATCAATGATTCTTTGAATCAGGTGGCAATGGCTATCGTACAAGAAAATGACCATATTTCTCGTAAGGAAAATTTGGACAAGGTTATTCCGACTTTAGAAGAAAGATTGTCTAAAGAAGTTGTTGAAATCGGCAAGTTGAAAGAGAACCTTGCATCTGACAAGACGGCATTTGCAGGATTGGAAAACGAGTGCAAGGAGTTGGCTGGCAAACTTTCCTACAGTACCAAGATGAAGGCACAAAGTGCCCGTAAGGCACTGCTGGATGAGGTTGCCAAACTGAAAGCCGACTATGATGCTGCCGATGTCCTGTTGAAAAAGTGCAATGAGGAAATTTCCAAACTGCAATCTAAGTCGGATACGTTGTCCGAACAACTTAAGAACTGTCCCGTGATTGATAAGAAGAATATTGAACAAGAGCAGAAAGATTTAAATGTGCAACATAGGATGCTGACTCAAAAATCCAAGGAGATTGCTGCTCGTAAGGGAATTAATATTGATGCACTGAAGGAAATTAAGGCCAAGTCTGCGGATTTGGCGGTTCAGACAAAACGTAAGGTATGGGTGCAGGAACTGTCGGACACGGCTACCGGCGTTGTGAAGGGAAAAGATAAAATCAACTTGGAAACGTATGTCCAGATGGCTTATCTTGACCGCGTGGTGGCATATGCCAATAGTCGCTATATGTCGATGTCGGGCGGTCAGTACGAGCTGAAACGTTCCGAAGAAGCTGCCAACAAACGTACTAAGAGCGGGCTGGACTTGAATGTGCTTGATCACTACACAGGTAAGGAACGTGGCGTAAATAGCTTGTCTGGTGGCGAAGCCTTTATCGCTTCGCTTTCGTTGGCACTTGGCCTCAGCGACATGGTGCAGGCCTCTTCTGGCGGCATACGCCTTGACAGTCTCTTTGTTGATGAAGGCTTTGGCTCCCTTGACCCTGAAGTGCTACAGATGGCGATGAGGACTTTAAAGAGCCTCACTGACGGCAATCGCCTCATCGGTCTGATTTCCCATATGGACGATCTTGAAAAGAATATCGATAAGAAAATTGTCGTTACCAAGGACAAGGTGGATGGCAGTAAGGCCGTAGTGGTCTGTTGATGCGGAAAGATTTCCAGGA
The DNA here is from genome assembly GCA_045600525.1 of Bacteroidales bacterium. Lineage (GTDB taxonomy): Bacteria > Bacteroidota > Bacteroidia > Bacteroidales > WCHB1-69 > F23-D06. The sequence continues at coordinate 4,243 of JAZRYC010000112.1, read as the reverse complement.
AAACCTAATTCCTTTTTCGCCCAAATAGTTTCCTCAAGATCATGGACGGATAGCCATAGAAAATGGCGGCAATGCAGAAGAAGGTGTTGAGCAGACTGATGCGGGTGAAATCGCGGGCCGGACGGAAGTGCGATACGCGTTCTTCGGCAGGCGGATAATAGACGTTAATGGGTAAGGGGATGAGGGAAATGTTACGCCAGGCGGAACGTACAAGCAACTCTAATTCGGCTTCATAACGAGAGGTCATCAAACGCATATCGCCCATCTTGCGGAGAGGGTATAGACGGAATCCAGTCTGCGTGTCAGGTAGCTTGTGTGCAGTCTGGATTGCGAACCAGAAATTTGAGAACTTGTTGGCAAAGGTGTTCTTCTGAGGCATATTTTCCTGCTCCAAATTGCGACTGCCGATGAGCATGGCATCTTCGTTTTGGTCAATGAATTCTGCGAACTTCGGTAGGTCGGTGGCAAAGTGCTGTCCGTCGGCATCCATGGTGATGGCATAGCGGAATCCCCGTTTCTGGGCTTCGCGGAATCCTACCGTTAGAGCAGTTCCTTTGCCTTTGTTGGGCTGGTAGCCAATAACACTTACGGGCTCCTGGATGGTTGACAGCAATTCGGCAGTGTTGTCTGTACACCCATCGTTTACGACGATGATGTCACCGCAGAACTCCGCTACGGAACGCACGACATCAACGATCGTGCCTGCATTGTTGTAGGTGGGAATGATGACGCAGATACTTAGCTCCTGCAGAAGGTTTTTGTATTCGTTAGGCATAATGCAATGTTTTTCATGATTGATTTCGGACAGCGATGGTTATGCTGAGCTTTGAAAAAAGGATGTCGTCGTCGGTGACCACGGCTTTGACTTTATAGCTGTTGTCGCCTTCAGCCTCCCAATCTAATGTGTAGCGCACAATTTCGTGTTCGGTGGGCCTGATGAGGTTCAAAAATTTGATGTTTTTTGCAGCCGTCATGGAACATGCCCGTTGCTGAATGTGCGCAAAGAGGTCGGTCGCTATTTGAACAACACAAACTCCGGGCGTGATGGGATCGTTAGGAAAATGCCCCGTATAGATAGCGTGTTGTGTGTTGAGCTGAATGTCAAAAACGGCATGTTGGCCGTCAATGTGCTCTGTGATGATCGTGAAAAGGTCGTCCTTGAACATGAATGGTAATTTGTTGGTTGAATGACGGCGGCAAAAATAGTGTTTTTAGCTGATATGAAGCACTGTGAATGGTGATCTCAAAAGTACGTCTCCATCAGTACGTCCTTTTCCTCTCTGATGATTTCGTTGATTCGAACCATATCTTTGTGTGAGACCATAATGCACCCCTGGCTGTGGACGATGCGGAACGGGAAAATTTGGAAGGAGGGTACGGCTTTGTGTGCGTGCAGCACGATGCAACGTTTGCGCACGTTGCTGTTGGTACTGTCCAGACCGTCTAAGCGGTAGGCGAGCCCGTAGGTGCCGTGATAGCGCTCGGCAATACGGCAACGCCCTAAGGAACTGAGGTAGGAACCCTCTTCGTTGCTGAACCGAATGGGTGCGAATTTGTCGTTGGCGCGCCCACGACCATGTGCCGCCAGACAACTATATAGCAGCTGGTCGTTTTGCAGGTCCCACACGAACAGTCGGTTGGCGCCCGACGGAATGCCGTAATCCACCATTAGGACGATGCGCTGGTTGCAGTGATTGGCTTCCGCATACTGCTTGAGGTTGTAGGCACGTGCGCGCAACGCCTCCATATCGGGCTTCGGCCTGAACAGCATACACAGTAATATGATAATCGTAGCAATGATCATAATCGCAACCAAAACAGTGGAGAAACGTGTTTTCATAAGAATTATTGGTTAATAATTGTTAAAAATCGGTTGTGAATATCTTCGTTAGGTCCTTTTGACAAATCTAAAGGGATTCGGCGAGAGCAAAAGTATGGATAAAATTATTCCATTCTGTAATGGAAATCAAAATAGTTCAAAAAAATTGTATTATTGCAAAGTCTTTTTGAGAATATTTCGCGATGACTTCGTGTGGTGAAAAAAGTCAAGAATGTGAAAAAGTAACAGTTAAGAGAGGCCTCCTGAATAATGAAAAAGATTTTTTATGCCATTATATTGTCTTTACTTATGCTTCCTGCTGCAAAGGGACAGCAGATTGAGCCGGGATTGGTGGGAACTGACTTTTGGCTTACTTTTTTGTTGAATATGGATGATGCCAGGCGTTCTATCTATATCTCCTCTGAATATGACTGTACGGCGAATGTAGAAGCGCCTTTGCTTGGTTGGGATACAACAGTGTTTGTTCCGGCGGATACATCAATCAATGTCTTAGTCCCTTATTCTTGTGTGCCACAGATCTTTTATGATTGCCCCAATTGTGGATTGCACGTTGCTACTTCAGCGCCGGCTTTGGTCTATGCTTCCAACTATTCTTCTATGACTGCCGATATGACTTCTGTCCTGCCCACTTCTGTCTTGCGAAAATCTTATATGACGCAGACTTATGGCAGCCGCGCCTCTGGACAGCAGGTGGCAGTTGTAGCTCCCTATGACAGCACCCGTTTGCGGGTCGTGTTGGCTGAGGCTATTTATTCAGAAGACAACAATGACTCTCCACCTATCTACGTTGCTGGTGACACGCTGGACACCTTGTTGATGAGAGGCAATGTTTATCTTTTGAAAACGGGATATGTTTATTTTACGGGCTTTTATCCAGAGTCCGGATTCTCTGGTACCCGTTTTGTCGCATCAAAACCGGTGGCAGTGTTTCAAGGACACCGTTGCACGAATGTTCCTGTTATGTCATCTTACTGTGACCATCTTTTCGAACAAACGATCCCGTCGGACTTTTTAGGCTGCCAGTACGTCATTGTTCCTACTATTGGTCGAGAGCCCACTACAACCACTTCTTATTGTTCTGATTTTGTGGGTGATTTCGTAAAGGTCACCAGTCGTGATGACAACTGTTCGGTGTTTATCGATAATCAACTTGTTACTCAGCTAAATGCGGGAGAATCCTACGAGTTTATTCTGACGAATCATACTCCGAGTTCCTACCCGCCAGATTTCGACTTGTATCAATACGATGCCCTGCCGCTCAGTACTTCATCCCCTGTCTTGGTTTGTTTCTATATCACAGGCAACTGCTATGGCGGAAATCCTGGAGATCCCGCTATGGTTATAGTGCCTTCGTTGGAGCAGGGAATCAGCCGTACAATTGTCCCCGTGTATAATACTGCGCTGGTTCGTTCTCACTTTGTTAATGTGGTGGCACCTACCAACGATGTCGGAAACATCACCTTAGATGGAGTGAATATCGCTTCTGCCTTTACGACGGGTCCATCCGGATACAGCTATGCCTCTATTCCCATTAGTGAAGGCGCACACGTTATGGATGCTGGCACAGGACGGTTCTTGGCCACTTTTTACGGCCTTGGGGATGATGAGAGTTATGCCTATATCGCTGGAATGGCGGCTCGTAGTGCCGAATATAATGTGCACGCGAATACTCATACACTGTGTTTGAATGATACTATGACTGTCGCGTTCTCCACGGCTGACAATACTTTGGGTGTGGAGTGGCACGTGGACGGGCAGATTGTGGATTTCAGTGGAGACACGCTCAGAATTACATTCGACTCCGCGGGAATCCATCGCATTGCCGTGGTGGTTACTCCCGTTGGCGATACCATCTGGGAATACATTACCGTCTTAGGCGAGAACCTCTATGTGGATCTGGGCGAGGACAAGCGTTTTTGTTTGTCGGATGTCACGGAATGTGTGCTGAATGCCGGAGAACAGTTCTCCTATGAGTGGAGTACAGGGGAAACAGGACAAACGATTACCGTGACGGAGACGAACAGCTATACCGTGACCGTGTCGGATGAGCAGGGCTGTACGTTGACGGATTCCGTTTTCGTGGAGTTCGTACCTACACCGAATGTGCGTATTCTGAACCAGACGGAGGATTTCTGTGAGGAGTATTCGGCAGTACTGTATGCCGATGCAAATGTGGAGAACTTCCTCTGGAGTACGGGCGAAAGTGGCCAGACCATTACCGTACAGAATCCAGGTATCTATACGGTGGAGGTCAGCAAAGGAGATTGCAAAAACTCGGCGGCCTATAAAATCGAAAATTGTGAATTCAAACTCTATATTCCCAATGCCTTTTCCCCTAACGGTGATGGCATCAATGATGAATTTTATCTGAGTCGCACCGAGGATATTGTAAGATTTGACCTC
>JAZRYC010000111.1:0-9643 GCA_045600525.1 Bacteroidales bacterium | reverse complement strand
CAGGTTCCGAACCGGACAAAGATGACAAAGGCGCTACGCACTGGACATACAAAAATCGCGATTTCAACATATTTGAATCCGGTTCCCTCTATTATAAACCTTGACTATTGACTTTAGGACACTCCTCGCTTTAAACCTTAAACCTTAAACTTTAAACCCTATACTATGAACCCCGCATTTCACACCATAGACATCGTCGTCGTCGCCATATATCTTTTGGTGATTGTCGCACTGGGACTTTGGGTGTCTCGCAAAAAGAGCAACAAAAGAAGAACTACTGAGGATTATTTTTTGGCGAGCAAGTCGCTGCCGTGGTGGGCGATTGGCGCATCGTTGATTGCTGCCAACATCTCTGCCGAGCAGTTCATCGGTATGTCGGGTTCCGGTTTTGCCGGCGGTTTCGCGGTGGCCTCCTACGAGTTTATGGCCGCCCTCACGCTCATCATTGTCGCTAAGTTCTTCCTGCCCATCTTTATGAAACAGGGCATCTATACCATTCCCGAATTTGTGGAAAGACGCTATTCTACGCAGCTGAAGACGATTTTGGCCGTATTCTGGATCGCGCTATTCGTCTTCGTAAACCTCACCTCCGTCCTGTTTCTCGGAGGCAAGGCCATTGACACGATTGTCGGCACGGGCGACGGCTCGTTCATTGTACCCGCCATCATCGGTCTGGCTGTCATAGCGGCGTGCTACTCCCTCTACGGCGGCCTTTCTGCCGTAGCTTGGACAGACGTACTACAAGTCATCCTGCTCATCGCGGGCGGTGTCATCACCACCATCGTGGCGCTGCACTATGTGAGTCCCGATGGTTCCCTTTCACACGGCATTCGCCACGTGGCCGATGTGGCCGGCGACCGCTTCGACCTCGTCCTTGACAAAGGCAAACCCGAATACGACAACCTGCCCGGCATTATGATGCTTATCGGAGGACTATGGGTTGCCAACCTCTATTATTGGGGATTCAACCAGTACATCGTCCAACGCGCCTTTGCTGCCAAGTCATTACCTGAAGCGCAAAAAGGTATCGTCTTTGCCGGCTTTCTCAAGCTCATCATCCCCTTCATCGTATGCATTCCCGGCATTATCGCCTACGTAATGTACACCGAAAATATGCACGGCGCAGTGGATGCATTCACCTTGGGCAACGGCCTGCTCAACAACGACAACGCCTATCCGTGGCTCATCAGCACCTTTGTACCTGCAGGATTGAAGGGGTTGGTGTTAGCTGCTTTGGCTGCCGCCATCATCTCCTCATTAGCATCTATGCTCAATTCCGCCTCCACCATTTTCACGATGGATATCTACAAACCCTATATCGCCCCGAAAGTAGAACAAAAGCACGGCAAGCCCGTGAACCTCGTCAATGTGGGACGCGTCTCCGCCGCAGTCGCCTTGGTCGTGGCCTGATTGATAGCCCCGTTGTTGGGCAATGTAGGACAGATGTTCCAATACATTCAGGAATATACGGGGTTGGTCAGCCCGGGCATCTTAGCCTTGTTCCTTCTGGGCCTTTTCTGGAAGAAGACCACCAACAAAGGCGCCATCATCGGCGTGCTGGCATCCATTCCGGTGGCTCTGGGGCTCAAGTTCCTGCCTATCGATATGCCGTTTATCGACGAAATGTTCTACACCTGCGTGATTTCTATGGCCGTTATGATTATGGTGAGCCTGACCACCTGTCCTAACGATGACGACGAGAAAGCCATCTCGCTGACCGCCGACCTGTTCAAAACCGACAAGACGTTCAATATCTGCGCCTACGTGATTTGCATTATACTGGTTGTGTTATACGCAGTGTTCTGGTAGGAACGAGGGAGGTTTCAGGTTTCAGGTTTCAAGTTTCAGTAATTGCATATCAACTTTTCTACTTATCTACCTTTATTCACATTACCGCATTATCACAATGAATCGTATCGCACTACTGCTAACAATATCCCTGCTGTTTTGCGGCGCTCACGTCAGTGCGCAGCGTGACAAAGCGGTCTTGGCGCGTACGACATTCAATCGGGAAAATCCCTATATTGCCACCATATACCGTGAGATGCGGCAGATGTCGCGCCATTACCATACGTTCTACAACAGACAACTTCTTCTGATTGTGGATTTGTGCGACACGTCCAATCACATTGAGACTTGGCAGGACACGCTATCCGTCATTGACCAGCACGTTTATCATATCGCGTCGGGAATTGTTTCCGACAGAGTGTCCGTGTTGATGGTTCCGTGCGGCGGGCATCTCTACTTTTTTGAGGGATTGAACTGCACCCGATACCGACATCGCGCAGAAGATGTTGTGCAATGGATGATTCAGAACTTCGACGGGCGGCCTACTGACGAATTGCTGCACCGCGTACGTCATTACGGCGATTACTATCACGGAGTGGCCATCGACCCGCAAGGCTCCAAATCCTATTGCGAGAACTGCCGAAAGAAAAGTCCGACGAGAATCCGTTGCCGCGCGCCGAAAAAGAGAAAAGTGTAGGTCTCTTTGACAATCTTGCCGGTATCGGCAAAAAATATTATTTTTGCACTGTTTTTGATACATAAACTTGCCGATAATGAACTTTCTGTCTGTTAGCGAATTTGCAAAGAAACACGGGATTTCAGACCGCACGGTCCGAAATTATTGCAATGTGGGAAAGATTGAAGGTGTCTTTCTAACAGGAAAGACTTGGAATATTCCGGAAGATGCCGAACTGCCGTCAAGTTCAAAAAAGGCAAAGGATTCACCCTTGCTGCAGGCGTTGCGAGAACAAAAGGAGATGCGGCTGAAGGGCGGAATCTACCACCGCACGCAAATCGACCTCACCTATAATTCCAACCACATAGAAGGCAGCCGCCTATCGCACGAACAGACTCGCTTTATTTTTGAAACGAACACGCTGGGCATTGCGGAGGAGAGCGTTCGTGTGGATGATATTGTGGAAACGGTCAATCATTTCCGTTGCATAGATATGATTATCGACCGTGCGCACGAGAAGTTGACAGAATCTTTCATCAAGGAACTGCACCAAATATTGAAGGCCAACACTTCCGATGCGCAGAAATCCTGGTTTGCGGTGGGTGACTATAAAAAGCTGCCCAATGAAGTCGGCGGGCAGGAGACTTGCGCGCCAAAGGATGTGCATTCGGCGCTGAAATCGTTACTGTCTTCCTACCACGCGCACAAGAAAAAATCCTTACACGACATTTTGGATTTTCATCAACGCTTCGAGGCCATTCATCCCTTTCAGGATGGCAATGGAAGAGTGGGACGTTTGATTATGTTCAAAGAGTGTTTGGCCAATAACATTGTTCCTTTTATCATAACCGACGAATTGAAATTCTTCTACTATAGAGGATTGCAGAACTGGCCGGCCATTCCCGGTTATCTCACGGACACCTGTCTCTCCGCCCAAGACCAGTACAAGGCGGTGCTGGCGTACTTTGATATATGCACCCAATAGGTTTCAAGACAGTCATTTCAAGAATCAAAAGTCTTGCTTTTAGAAATTTAAGAATAAAAAATAAAAATTATGTTTTGGACAATTTGCAAAATAATAATAGCCGTTGCGCTCCTTGTGGGCTACATTTATTACGAATACAAGTGGATGCTACGACATTTCCGATTCCCGGATGGTCCGTATTACACTGCAACAAAAGAATCGCTGCTGCCTCCCGCTTTTATTGGTGGCATGATAGGGCTTTATATGCATTCCTTTGACAAGTGGTTGGAACCGCACATCGCCGGCGAGGGCGCGCGATTTTTCCTGTTTATGCTTGTCCTTGTTGTGTTTGTTATCATCGTTACTTTAAGTCTTAAAAAGATTGCCAAACGCAAAATTGAGAGAGAACGTGAGAATAAATAAGAATAAGGCCCACGTTTGATTGGTCCTTTTTTACAAAAATCCAAAATTCAATATGATGAAGAAACTGCTTTTACTATCCATCTGTTTTTCCTGCCTTCTGTCATTCGCACAGAAAATACCCTGCAAGGCCAACTGGTCCAGGGGAATGGAATTCACCTACAACATTGTCAGACAGCAATTGATGAAAGTCGATATGGGAATGTTGGGAGAAGAAGTCGGAAAAGAGGCCTTTGCCGACCTGCCAGACGATGACACCCTCACCTACACACTCCACCTCAAAGTGCTGGATTCCAGCACCGACGGTTACCGCCTGGAGGCGAAATTCGACCATAAATTCGACAGTGTCGTCAAAGTCAACAGAAAGACCAGCATTCCTTTCCCCGAATATGAGAAAATGCACACCCTCATCTATACCACGAACACGCTGGGCGAACTCAAAGAAATCGAGAATATCGAGGAAATTGCCACGGCCTATACCTCTATGCTAAAGACCAACATTATGCTTGAGTTGGCTGCAGCAAAAGAAGAGAAACGGGCGATAGTAGAGGAAGAAGGAAACGACGGGTACGAGTATGTTGAGGACGATTCCACCACATACGCTATTGCCGAACTGCTTTTCGAAATGACGAAGGAGAAGTATTTAAACAGCAACTTTTTGTTCCAGGAAATCTACAACGAACTTTACCTCATCCATTCTCCATACGGACATACTGTATCTACCCAAAAGGCAACCTCTTACCAGCGAAACAATGCAAAGAGCGGGATTGTTGATATCAACACAATCAGCGATATTCTCTTAACGGTAAAAGACCTTGATGCCGAACGCAAAGTCTGCCATCTGCAGGAAAGCTCGAAATTGAATTCCAAAAGTTTGAAAAATCTGTCCAAAGAGCTGTCCAAGGAAATGGCTGATATGATGAACATCATCAATGAGGCCGAATACGAATATGACTACGGCACCGGCGTGACGCAAAAGGTCAGTAGCGTGCAAGGCGTCGATATGAATTACGAGGGAATGCAGATGATGTCTATCAGAATGTTGACCAATATCATGCTGGAGAAATAGGGTGAAAGCACCCTCCTGACGAAAATTCAAGATACAAAAGCGGAGGCTCGGGTCTTAGGTAAGGAGTCTTCCAATAGCTAAAAGCCAATAGTTAACGGCTAACGGCTGAATCCAACCACTCCCTCATTATCTCCAATACCTTTGGTTGTATGGTCTCCTCTATGATCCCGTATTCGTCGGGACTGCCCGTAGTACAGGTTTGGAGCAGGTGATTGGCATGGGGGATGACTTCAAATCGGTGCAACGGGTTCTTAGGCAGATATGCTTTGAAAAGGGTGTTGTTTGTGACAGCATCCACTTGCAGATCTTTTTCGCCGCCGACAGCCAATATTGGACAGCGCATTTTTTTGATGAACTTCTTCGGCTGGTGGTGGAATAACGTGTAAAACCAGGGCGAATAGACCATCTGCATGATTTCAGCTTTCTTATTCTGGCTGAATACGTCGGCTTCGATTTTCGAGGTGACTAAGGTGCCGGATTGGTTGCTGTAAAGATCATTGATCTTTTTGGCGGCAGCGTCTGGGCTCTTGCTCTTAGCGATGATGTCGTAGATGGTTTTGGATGTTTCGACGGCATAATCATTCTCTTCGGGGGTGAGCTCTCCGCTGGCTTTGTTGATGGCATGAACTTGGTAGAGTAGGGCGTCGGATATGGTTTGCGCCACGCCGCCGAGGGTGATGACGAAATCGATGCGTTTGTCACGGGCAGCCACGATTTCAGCAACGAGGCTGCCTTCGCTGTGCCCGAGCAGTCCTGTGGGGAGACTGCTGAGATCGGGGCGTTTTGCGAAGGAGTCCAGTATCATGGTGACTCCGTCGGCAAAGTCGTATGTGGTGGATTTGGCAAATACAACGGTCGGGAAGTCGTCGTAGCGGAATACGGCATATCCACGACGCGTGAGATGGTCGGCAATGACTAAGAACGGTTTGTGCGCGAATAACTCCTCGTCTCGGTTCTGCCAGCCCGATCCGGTAAGCAGGATGACGAGCCCTTTGGGCGCGCCCGACGGCAAGGTCAGGGTTCCGTTGATGAGGTCGAACTTGCCGCTTTTGTCCCTGATGCGGATTTCCTCTTCCGTATATGGATAGGGTTCCTCCGGTGTCTGCGGCCGGTTGATGACGGTGCGCTCGTGGCCGCGTTCTAAAGTTAGCGGCAACTTCAAACTGCCTTGCCTAAAGGTGCCCTCAAATTGGCCGTCCTTTGTTAATATGCCTTTGTAACTGGCATTTACAGAACTCAATTTCCAGGAAATGGAACTGTCAGCCCAGGTTACATTCGAACCTTGTGCTCCGATGGAATATTGGTCCGGACTGTCCAACTCCACGGAAATGGAATCCCCATTTTGAACAACGTACATACCGAGTCTTAAGGAATCCTTGGCGGAAATACGCAGCATGCCTTCCCAATAGCCAGATATATTTTGGGCCATTCCGGTGCAAGCCCACAAAGATAGTGCGAATAATATGAGTTTCTTCATTGTTGAAATTAAAAGTTTAAGGTTTAAATTTGAGTCGCTGTGATAAGACTAAAAGATTAAGGCCAACAGCGAAAAGATGATGACTACCGAATTTCCTCCCACAGCCATTCTAACGACGCGTAAGATGCTTTCATCTTTTCATCAACATCTGCACGCGGAATCCAGACGGCTTGGGTGATGTCCTCAATCGTCTGAGGGGTTAAAGATTGACTATGGGCGTTCATCTTGTACCAATGGGTCTCTTTCAGAATTTGCTCGCCGCGCAACTCGTAGGTGTGGAAAGTACTGGGCAAGGTCGCTCCCAAAGTGATGTTTCGGAGCCCGGTTTCTTCTTCCACTTCGCGAATGGCGGCTTCATCGTAGGCTTCACCGGCTTCGACTTTTCCTTTCGGAAAATCCCATTTCTCCAATCTGTAAATCATTAGTATTTCATCGTTCTCATTGGAAGCGATGCCGCCTGCCGCATGGATGATGCGGTAATCTTTGGCAAAGTTGTCAAACTCTTCCCGGGAGTTGATTTCAATGGGAAAGTTGTCTTTGAAGATGACCATAAGGATGAATTTCAATTTGTTGCTTTGATCGTGGCCGCAAAAATACTGAAAAGTTTCAAGATTCAGGAATGTAGGGACGCAATTCATTGCGTCTGATAACCATTCAGGTTTCAGATAACTATTTTTGTCTATCTTGTCGATATCGGCAAAAATATTATCTTTGCACTTGTTTTACTGATTTAACATGATGAATCCTATGGGAATAGTCTTACTATCAATACACTTTGTGTTTTCCATCGTCTGTGGAGTATTGGTCCTGCGGGTGTATGGCCGGAGACCATCCTATTTTTTCAAGGGATTCCTTCGGACTTTCATTTTTGGATTTGTTGGGGCACTTTACTATTTGAAGAATTTACAGCCAGACGAACAAAGGGAATTGCAAATAGCCAGTTGGGTGACTTTGGTAATTGTTATGTTTGTTCGCTTTGTCCCTTCTTTAGAACCTTTACGAGTGGAATTTTTGCTGGTCGTTACTGCCCTTGCCGCAGTTGCTCATGGTTTTGCCTCTTGGAAGAAATCCCCCAATGTGCGCTGGTACGATTGCATCGGTCTGGTTGATGATACCTATATGTTGTGTCTCGTGTCGGTCGGTTTGGCTGTGATGGTGTTGTTTGTTTTTCTCAAAGCTCCGTTGGCATTAATGCCTTAGATAGTTATTTTAAATGAATAGTTATGTTTTGGACAATTTTTGGCATATTATTAACGGTAGCCCTCTTGGCTGGCTTTATTTACTTTGAATACAAGTGGATACTGCATCTATACCGATCTCCAATAAAGCGGCACAATAAGTTTACCAAAGAAGCTGTTTTGCCATCGGGCTTTTTGGGCGGTTTGATTGTGCCTACTATGGAATTTTTTGATGCGTGGATGGAACCCTATATAGCTGGTGAGGGTGCCCGGTTCTTTCTCTATTTACTATGTATGGTTGTGATTATGGTTACGATCGTAAGGATTTTAATGGTGTTAGCCAAACACCAAGTGAAGAGGGAGGGCGCAGATTTTGGAACAGGATGTAACGCAATGTGATAATTCCTTTGGCAAGATGAAAAAATACGTTCAACTCCTTTTTTTGATTCTATTGTTGCCGGCCTATCGGCTTTGCGGACAGGAGACGATGGTGTCTTCTCCGGATCAGCGGATTTCCCTTGACTTTGATTTGAACGAACAGGGGGAAATGTATTATCGGGTGTCCGTGGATGGTCGATCTTTTATGCAGGATTCAAAAATGGGTTTTGTTGAGAGAACGGGAAGGAATCTTTCCAGAGACTTCCATGTGGAACGTGTCTTATACGATAGTTTGGATGAAACATGGACGCAGCCGTGGGGTGAAAATAAATCCGTGCGTAACCACTATCACGAAATGGCAGTTTATTTGGCAAATATGCAGGGTACGAATTTGGTGCTTCGTTTCCGTGTGTTTGACGATGGCTTTGCGTTTCGATACGAGTATGACCTTCTCGGAGCGGATAGCATCGTGCTTTTAGACGAACTGACTACCTTTGCTCTTGCGGAAGAAGGCCTCTGCTGGTCGATTGTGGCCAATTACGAGTCGTACGAATTTCTATATCGTAAGATGGCGATTTCACAGTTGGACAATGCCAGCACGCCAATGACGTTTAAGACCAATAGGGGAATTTACGGCAGTATCCATGAGGCGGCCTTGACGGACTTCCCGGAAATGGCTCTCTATCCTACGGAACAACCTCTGGAGTTCAAATCGCATCTCGCTCCGTGGCCGGACGGCGTGAAGGCACGCTTCCATCAAGGACACTTTGTTACGCCGTGGCGTACTTGCCAAATAGCACGACAAGCCGTCGGTCTTATAAACTCTAATTTGATTCTGAACCTCAATGAACCTTGCCGTCTTGAAGGAGATCTCTCTTGGATAAAGCCGATGAAATATGTGGGCGTCTGGTGGGGAATGCATTTGGGCGTCCAAACGTGGAAAATGGACGAGCGACATGGCGCCACGACGAAGGAAGCCAAACGCTATATTGATTTTGCCGCCGATAATCATATTGACGCGGTGCTGTTTGAAGGATGGAACGAAGGATGGGAAACCTGGGGCGGTATGCAGCATTTTGACTTTACCAAGCCCTATCCGGATTTCAATATGGAGGAAATATTGGATTATGCCCGTCAGAAGGGCGTTTCCCTGATCAGTCATCATGAAACGGGAGGCAATGTGTATAATTATGAACGCCAACTGGAACGTACCTACCAATGGCTGGAGAATCTTGGTGTGAACTGCGTGAAGACGGGTTATGCGGGCGGACTTCCTGATGGACACAACCATCATGGACAATTTAATGTCCGACATTATCGCCATGTGGTGGAAACGGCGGCAAATCACCATATCACCCTTGATGTGCACGAACCCATTAAGCCTACGGGCATTCGCCGTACCTATCCGAATATGATGACCCGTGAAGGTGCTCGTGGTATGGAATGGAACGCATGGAGTGTGGGTAATCCTCCGGAACATCACGAAATATTGCCTTTTACTCGCTTGTTGGCAGGACCGATGGACTACACGCCCGGCACTTTTGATATCCTCTTTGAAAAAACCCGGAACCTTCCACAACGACAGAAATGGAATGACAACGATCAAGGAAATAGCAGGGTGAATACTACATTGGCCAAGCAGTTGGCTAATTGGGTGATTCTCTATTCTCCGCTCCAAATGGCTTCCGACTTG
>JAZRYC010000110.1:0-4983 GCA_045600525.1 Bacteroidales bacterium | reverse complement strand
TTCTATATGAAGCAGAATGACGATGGAAAAACTGTTCGCGCCATGGATGTTCTCTTCCCAACCATCGGTGAAATTATTGGCGGTTCTGAACGTGAATCTGATTATCAGAAACTGCTTAACCGCGTTCATGAACTCAATATGACCGAACAACAATATTGGTGGTATTTTGAAACACGTAAGTTTGGTTCTGCGCCACATTCCGGTTTCGGCTTGGGTTTTGAACGCCTCTTGCTGTTTATTACTGGTATGACCAATATACGCGACGTCATTCCGTTCCCTCGTACACCTCAAAATGCTGAATTTTAATATGTCTATATGAAATGAGGGATAGTTGAACTATCTCTCATTTCTCATTTTTTATATATCATGTCTTCGTCACTCACTCAGGAACAAAAAGCCGTACAGCGCCAAATTGCCACGCAGCAGACTATTCGGCTGATGCAGTTGGTGGAGCTTCCGTATGCTTCTTTAGAACAGGAGATTCTAAAGGAGGTAGATGAAAACCCAGCTTTGGAAACTTTTCAGGAGGAGGATACCATGGAAGAATCCTTTGCTGACGATACGAATGCCGCTGAATACGATGAAAATGGGGATCCTTTGGATTTATCAGAATCCTCCCTGTCGGATGACGATATTTTTAAGGAAGACTACTATCGGGATGATGATTTGGAGGATGACTTTCCCACAGAACGGGAAATTGAAAATCGTATTCTTCGACTCAATGCTCCAGATCAATCGGAGCCGCGTGACAGCGTAGGTGTGTTTTATCACTCTTTGCAAGAACAGTGGCAGCTCCAATTGGGCGAAATGCACATGTCTGAAAAGGAAGGTGTGATTGCCGAATATCTTACGGGTAATTTGGACGATGACGGCTATTTCACGATGGATCTGCAGTCGGTTGTGAACGAGTTGCTCTATATGAATAATGTGTATACCGATGTTGCCGAAGTGGAAAGGGTATTGACCGCATTTGTGCAGGAATTGGATCCTGCCGGCACGGGCGCCCGTAATTTGCGCGAATGTTTGCTTCTACAGCTGCGTCGCGAGGAACGGACAGCTCAAAATCTGATAGCCATCGATATTCTTACGCGCTGCTTTGACGAATTTTCTAAAAAGCATTACGATAAGATAATGCAGCAATTGGAGATTACAGACGAACAATTGAAGTCTGCACTTGCGGTCATTCGGAAACTCGATCCTCGTCCTGCCGATGCGGGAACTCCTATGCAGAAATCCGCCGATACCATCAATCCGGATTTTACGATCACCTCGCATCAAGGCAAATTGGAACTCTCCCTTAATAATCAGTACGTTTCAAAGGTTCGTATCAATAAGGAGTTTAGAAACGAATATCGTTTTTTGTCTAAAGAGAAGTCCGAGAAAAAACGTGCCGAGGCGGAACGCTTTATGCGCGAATATGTGGATAGGGGAGAACAGTTTATCGGCATCCTGTCTATGCGCGAAATGATTCTTTATAATACAATGTATGCCATTATGAAGCATCAGGAACGTTATTTTCTTACGGGCGATGATGCCAACCTTAAACCCATGGTGCTGAAGAATATCGCTCAAGAGGTTAGCTTGGATGTATCCACGATTTCCAGGGTCTCAAATAGTAAGTATGTGCAGACGGATTTTGGCATTATCCCCTTGAAGCATTTGTTTTCTGAGGCTGTTAATGATGATGAAGTTTCCTCTAAGGAGATAAAAAGCATCTTAAGCGAGTTGATCTCCCAGGAAGATAAGCGTTCGCCGTTGGCTGATGAAAAACTCTGTCTGCTACTAAAGGAAAGAGGATATAATATTGCGCGTCGGACAGTGGCAAAATACCGTGAGCAATTGGATATTCCTGTTGCGAGAATGCGGAAGGAACTATGATTTATGGGATTTTGACATAAAGAAAAAGGCCACCATTTGGTGGCCTTTTTCTTTAAGATACGATGTGGATTATTTATCTTCACCAATGGCATTGTAGAGTTCATTATCGCTCAGATTGCCATTTTCATTTAATTTGAACTCATGTCCAATTAAAAGATGTGGAGCCATGTCATCATCACCATTGCGATAAAGTTTGTAGTTGAGAATGTCGCCCTCTTCAAAATAGGTTGCTAAATCGCTGCGGTGTAAAAGAATGCCGGCGATGGCTGTGCGGAATTTAGCATCAGCTTTGAGGTCGGTGTAGGTTACATCGTTGCCTGTGAATGTGTAGTCGCCAATCCACATAGCGTCAATGGAGTTTAAGATAGCCTTAACGCTGGTGGCATTGTCAGGATTGGCAAAAGTATATTCAAAAGTGGCTGTGTAGGTGGTCTGTTGTCTATGGCAGCTTGAGAAAACCAATGCACAACATGCAATTGCTAATAAAAGAACTTTTTTCATTGTTAAAAATTTAGTTGTTGGGAAAATGTTTGTCTTATTTAGGTTTGATTCAACGTTATTTAATCACGCCGAGTTCCTTGCCGATCTTCGTGAAGGCAGCGATACACTTGTCAAGGTGTTCGGGTTCGTGAGCTGCGGAGATTTGAACGCGGATACGGGCTTGGTCTTTCGGAACGACGGGATAGTAGAAACCGGTAACGTAGATGCCTTCTTCTTGCAGTTTGGCAGCCATAACCTGAGACAACTTAGCGTCGTACAACATCACAGCGCAGATAGCGGATTCCGTCGGTTTGATGTCGAAGCCGGCAGCTTTCATCTTAGCTACGAAATAGTCGGTATTGCTGTGGAGTTTGTCTTGGAGTTCGTTGGTTTCGGACATGATGTCAACCATCTTGCAGCCAGCAGCAGCCACCATAGGAGGAATGGAGTTGGAGAAGAGGTACGGACGGGAGCGTTGACGCAGCATATCGATGATTTCCTTCTTACCGGTGGTGAATCCGCCGATAGCGCCGCCGAATGCCTTGCCGAGCGTGCCGGTGAGGATCTCGATTTTGCCGCGGAGGTTGTAGCGTTCGGTCACGCCGCGACCGGTATTACCAACGACACCAGCGGAGTGTGATTCGTCAACCATAACCATAGCGTTGTATTTCTGTGCCAGTTCGTAGATCTTGTCGAGCGGGCAGACATTGCCGTCCATAGAGAACACGCCGTCGGTGACGATGATGCGGAAGCGTTGAGCCTGAGCGGCCTTGAGTTGTTCTTCGAGGTCGGCCATGTCAGCGGTCTTATAGCGATAGCGAACGGCCTTGCAGAGGCGAACGCCGTCGCTGATGGAAGCGTGGTTGAGGGCGTCGGAGATGATGGCGTCCTGGTCGGTCAACAATGGTTCAAAAACACCGCCGTTAGCGTCGAAGCAGGCAGCGTAGAGGATAGTGTCCTCAGTACCGAAGAATTCAGCGATTTTCTTTTCGAGCGCTTTGTGCAAATCGGAGCAACCGCAGATGAAGCGTACGGAAGCCATACCATAACCGTGGGTGTCGAGGGCTTCCTTAGCGGCAGCGATGAGTTGTGGGTTGTTGGCGAGGCCGAGGTAGTTGTTAGCGCAGAAGTTGAGCACTTTGCTACCGTCTTGCAGAGTGATTTCACCGCTTTGCGGAGAAGCGATGATACGTTCGTTTTTGTACAAACCGGCTTCTTTGATGTCGGCTAATTCTTTCTGAAGGTGTTCTTGAAAATTGGTGTACATTGTGTTAATGTTTTATTTGTTAGTTGTTTATTTGATTTCGGAGTGCTATATGCATAGCGAGCCGCAAAGATACAAAAAAGTTTGAAGATGAGTATATGTAAAAAATGAAGAGGCGGAGGGGAGAAAGAAGCTATTTTTGAAGTGGATTTAAAAAAAAGATTTTCCATTGGATTTTAAGGAGTCTGAAAGACGACGACAGAAAGGGGACCGGTTCGTCCGGCTATTTTTGGTGGGATTTTCATTTGGATTTTGAAACTTGCATATACAGCAGTGTAATTCTATATCAATAGGCGGCAGCCAGTTCCCGATATTGTTCGGAGGGCAATGTTTGGGTAACCGGGGACAACGTTTCCGGCTGTAGATGCGCTATGCCAAATTGCCTGGAAGGCATTACAAGGAATCGTGGCGCGATGAATATCTGATGATTACGTCTCGCCAAGGCTGTAATACGCTGTATATCCGGAAGATGTTATGGTGATGTTCAAAGCAAAGGAAATGCCGAAGACTGTTCCTGTGGCAGATGGTGATGATGTGGAAAAACGGCCGGAAAATGTCCTAATAAATGTCCTAAAAGAACAAGACTACCCAGAAAACTACCCGGAAAAAACTACCCAGAAAATAATCGATTGCATAGGAAACATTTCATGAAAAGCGTTCTATCACGAGCAAACGAATGGCTTGAATTAGTGAAAAAGAAAACTTAAGACTGTATTTTTGACAAAAAACGTATTTTTGCAGAATAAAATTGCAATAGGGAATTTCTACTTCTTACATCTTTTTTAATAAGTTAACATTGATTTATGAATCAGAATCCAGAGCAGATAGCGAGAGACCGTATTGATGATTTGCTACAGCAAGCAGGCTGGGTAATTCAATCAAAAGCTAAGATTGATTTCTCGGCCGGATTGGGTATTGCAGTCCGTGAATATCAAACGGATGCAGGTCCTGCGGATTATGTGCTCTTTATAAACAGGAAACCTGTTGGCATTATTGAAGCCAAGCGCGAAGAGGAAGGTGTAAATCTTACTATGGTGGAGGAACAGTCTGTTCGATATGCAAATGCCAAACTGAAATATTTGAACAACGAGCCGTTGTTGTACGTCTATGAAAGCACGGGTTCCCTCACTCATTTCACCGATTATAGTGATCCTAAACCTCGAAGCCGTGCGGTGTTTGCTTTCCATAAACCTGAAACTATCGCAGAGTGGATACGTAATGGAAGAAGTCTTCGTAACCGATTGCAGGATTTTCCCACATTGGACGAAACAGGCTTGCGTCCTGCGCAGATAAAGGCGGTCGCAAATTTGGAGGAGTCTTTCAAGAACAATCGTCCTCGGGCATTGATTCAGATGGCTACC
>JAZRYC010000109.1:0-2951 GCA_045600525.1 Bacteroidales bacterium | reverse complement strand
ACTTTGCCCTCTTCGTACTCCCGTACTACTGACATTTTAAAGGACATGCTGTAGTCCTTTTGCGTACGCTTAACGTACTTGTTCTCTTGTTTTTCCATTTCGTTACTCTTTTTGTTGTAACGCTATTTTAGGACAAGACAGGATGCACAATTTTTGGGAGGCCCAGAATGTTTGCACTGCTTTTTATCCAACTTCATACACTATCCAGACAGTGCAAAGAAAGCGGGAATCTGCGGCACCGTCATCGTGAACTTCTGCGTGGAGAAAGACGGCACGGTGAAAATAGCCGAGGCCAAACAAAAAGTTCATCCGATGCTGGACGCGGAAGCTGTGCGCGGCGTGAAACGCACCTCCGGTCTATGGCTGCCCCAAAGAGTCTTAGGAGACAAGAAGAGACACTGGTTCAACGTGCCTGTTCGCTTTCAATGTTCCAACGACTCTGGCTACATAGTACCAAAGAAGACTTGCGATTTCACACTCTACAAATGTCATTATCCATTTCGCTCCGCCTTGCAAAATGGCGACACCATCATTGTTCCTTTGCATTATGACAAGGAGGCCAAAACCATCGCGGAATCGGACAGTTTGGCTTTCATCCATATATTAAAACAGTTGAGGCCCGATGAAGACGTGATTGTTCATCTGTGGACATACCGGAACTACTATTATCCCGAAAACTACCTCAACGGCATCGTGCATCAATACGCACCGCGCGCGGCTTTAGTGGTTACGCACTACGCTGATTTCGGTGAAGTTAAAGGCAGTTACAAATATGAGCAGCACTACCAGAAAATTTTAGACAAGTATCCTTACATCACGTACGCGGTGATTGTGAAGGTGTGAAAATATAAAGACGTATGCCGCACCTTGTGTGAATTTCCCTTAAACTTTGAACGTTAAACCTTAAACTTATTGACGAACACATTCGATGCGTCCCAACGAGATTTATTCTTTAAGACAACTTTTTCAGCAGTGCATTGCAACCTTCCCACACATCCTGCCAGGTGGCTTCGAAGTCGCCGGTGTACCAGGGATCGGCCACGTCGCCGGGGCGGTCGGTGTAGTCCATCAACAGGGAGATTTTCCCGTCAATGTCCTCTCCGATGAGGCGCTTGAGATTGCGGAGGTTGTTGTGGTCCATTGCAATGATGTGGTCGTAGTGCCGATAGTCGGCGCGGGTCATCTGGCGGGCGGTTTTGCCCTCGCATCCAATGCCGTGCTCCGCGAGTTTGCGGCGGGCAGGCGGATAGACGGGGTTGCCGATTTCCTCGGTGGAGGTGGCCGCCGAATCGATTTCAAACTGGTCGGAGAGGCCGTGCTCCTCGACAATATGTTTCATCACAAATTCAGCCATCGGGCTGCGGCAGATGTTGCCGTGACAGATAAAGAGGATTTTGTGCATACGTGTAGTTTGCTCGGTGGTTAAGGGTTTAAAGTTCAAAGTTTAAAGTGGTTAACGCAGGAGGTTGGGGTTGTTCGTAAAATATTCTCGCACCACACCTTTTTTGGCGTTGCCTTCTCTTACCGATACGCCCGAATCAACCTCCACAGGTTTCAAAGTTAAATACTCCAAAGGTCTTTCTGGTGTTTGGGTGTCCGAGCCATACTCCGAATGAAGATTATAAGTAAGGGAGTATAGATTCTTGGCCATATAGTAATCCAGATAATAATCTTTGGTAGTATTATTTTGATTGTTCCAGTTAGCATTGGGATTGAGTTGCAGCGGCTGGTTTTGGATGATGCGTTCGCGCACCTCGAAGATGCCGAGTATCTGGTTGTTTTCGTCCGACACGTAGGCTTCGAAGGTCGGGTCAATCCACAGCCATTTGCCCAGTTTTTCGGAATAGACTTCGTTAATGACGTGACAATCGCCATCGGATGTTTTCGGCTTACAGGTAACCACACGCGCACGAAAGCCCAAGGCAAGATAGCACTCGTTGGCAAAGAGCGCGAGTCCGCGGCAGTTTATGTCTTTCTTTTTGGCATATTTCAATATCGTTTCCGTATTTCTGACAATTTTAGGCAAACCGGCACTACCGTTGTGGCGGGCTTTATTGTGCACCCAATGCAGCACATTCAATATGCGGGTCACCTCATCGCCCGTACCGGCCACGGAATCCAAGTTGTACTTCATCCGCAAGGCCTGCAGCTCAGGGGCGTCAGCCGACTGATAAGTGAAGGCGGGAATATCGCGCTGCTGTGTCCAGTCAAAAGTCTTGCCCTTTAGCAAGGTGTCCTTGTAATTTGGGAAAGGCAAAAAATCAACATAGCTGATTTTCTTTTTGCGTATCACGACAATGCGACTATACTGGCTCGTATTGTAATGATATTGGAATCTTGCGGTATCCATATCCGTACAATAGAGGAAGTTAGTGCCATCATCGCTTTTCATACAAGGTACTTCATCGTAATGGATGTTACGTATGAACCACATACTCGTATCAGCATACAAGGTACATCGATCCTGTTTGGCGTAAACGGTATCTACAATGACATACTTTTGCGCGAAAGCAGTCATGAATCCTGCGAATATGAAAATGGCTGCAAGAAATATATTTCTCATAATCAATAGTTTTTAAGATGTTTCAATATATCATGTTGATGCAAGAACTATCAAATGGGCCAGAATAGAGAATGACTATATTAACGTGAGCTCGATATAATATAATTTATTAAAAATGAATAACATAACGATATTTTTGTATATTTGTAGCGTCAAACCTCAAATACCTATCGCTATGTTATCTGATGGCAAAATTATAGAAATTTTTTGTATGGCAGACGACTTCTGCAAATTTTTCAACGCAACTGTCAAAAAACACACTCTAGAACCGGCTGACGGCAAGCGTCACCGCAACAAGCCTAACGGCATGTCTGATGCTGAAATAATCACCATTCTGATAATGTTTCACTCTTGCGGACATAGATGCCTTAAGCATTTTTACAAAAAT
>JAZRYC010000108.1:0-5182 GCA_045600525.1 Bacteroidales bacterium | reverse complement strand
ATGGATAATTTCTTCATTGCTTGATGATTTTGGTTAGAATGCGTAACCGATGGCGATTTTCAATCCGTTTGCCCATCGGAATGAATGCGGGCTGGTTTTCCATAATGGATTGATCCAACTGCCATAGGAAGAACGTGTAGGATCATATAAGGGGAGGGCGTAGTCGATTCGTAGAATAAGGAAGTTGAAATCCAAACGAAGCCCAACGCCCACATCTATAGCCAATTCTTTGTAGAAACGGTTGAATGCAAATTCGGCATTGGGCATATCCTCGTGTTTGCGTGCCAACCAAATGTTTCCAATATCACTGAAAATACCAAATTTAAATGATTTATAGATGGTACCACGATATTCGATATTCAATTCTATTTTAATGTCACCCGTAAACAGACTGTCCGCACCATGCTCATAGGAACCGGGACCGAGAGAACGATATCCCCAGCCTCTCATACTGTTGCTGGTGCCCAAATAAAATCCACGCTCGTAGGGAATGTAGGAATTCTTATCTAAGGGTATCATCGCACCTGCCGATAAACGTGTGGCAAAGGAGTTGTTTTTGTTGATTTTATAAGTATAACTCCAGGTGAATTCCAATTTTTCATAGGTTGAATAGTCGTAACCAACGCTGTCCAATTTGTTTTTCCCAATAACCCAATGTTCAGGTCCTGGCGCGAATAGCGCATTGAGTCCTTTCATGAAAAGTCCCGATGATTCAAAATTCAAAGATAGACGCATGTTGTGGTTTTTCTTCGTGACATCAAAAGGAACGAGATAATTAAGATTGTATTGGAATGCCAAAAGGAAGAATTTGCCAAAACGGTTTTGATAGGATTCTGGATAACTGTAAAAATTCAATATCTGCGCTGTACGTCGGTCGCTGTTGTTGATGGTACTAATGTCGATAGGACTGACACTATGGTTCAAATAGTAGCTGGGACTCCAATTGTAGGTCATACCTATGTTGTATATTAGCCTTCTGTAAAGTCCGGAATAGTTTACACCGGCGTTGACTGCCGTACTATATCGAATACCGGTTTCCTTTTGGGTCTTTTTGAAAAGGAAGAGATTGGGAAAGGTAAGTGATGCGGATATACCGAATTCTGGATAGGCGTAAGTGCGCTCGTTATGGAAAAGGTTGTTGAGGGAATAGTAGAAATAACCGCCTGACACGTTCAGTGTGAAATGTTCGGCGCCATGGAATATGTTTCGATTGGAATAGGAAAGGGAGATGGCCGACTTGTCATTACGCAAGTCGATTTGCCCTCCGACACTGTGCACCTTCATGGGAGTAAGGCGGTAATAGGAATCCAAAATGCCCGTGTGATGCACTGTGTCCAAACTTTTTTCATCTTCGCGGAACTCGATGTTGTAGTAACTGAAATTGTCTAATTGGGCAATGGCTTGGCTGCTTCGGCGTCGCACAATTTGGGAGTAGGGAACGCCTTTTTTGCTGAAAATGGCATTGGTTAGCGTGGTATAGTGGAAATCCTTGATCCTGCGCCCCAACCAATCGTAATGGGGGGTGATGAAATAATAATGAGTCTCGTCGTTTTTTTCCTTAGTGGCATAAATCACAGTATCGTATTTCGTCGTATAATTCCCATTGGCATTATAATCGGGGAAAATATAAACATTGTTGTAACTGTACTTGTAGAGGTATCTGGAAGCATTGTCCGTGTTGGGAATCTTCATGATGATATCGAGGGACACGGTGTGCGGATTAGTATTTAGAGAATCGGTGGGCTCATCGTATGACACTTCACAATTGATAATGGATTTTTCCACATAGTAGTATCCCTCGTCACGAATGAGGTTAATGATACGTGTCAATTCATCGGAAATGATGGTTTCATTATACTGCATGCCTGGCTTTAGTAATGATCCATCCTTGTTGATGATTACGATTTTCTTGTACTCTGGAATGTCTATGTTGTAGCTGATCGAACTGATATAATAGGCATCATTGGCATTAATTTTGTAATTGACTTTTACCTTTTTGGGATTACTCTTTTGATGCACTACGTCATAGTCTATGGCTGCGTCAAAATAGCCGGTCTGCTTCATGACGATTTTCAATTGGTCCATGGAATTGATGATCTCAGCGGAATCAAGCAGTACAGGCGCTTCTCCTACTTTATTGCGCAGCCATGACTTGAATTTAGAATCTTTTTCCAAGCCTGTCTTTTTATCAATGGATGGTTGTCCCCAGGCGTATAACTTTGATTTGAGAAGGAATACTTTGAGAAAGCGCGTATTGGGTATAGGACGACAATATGATTTTAAGTCGTCAAAGTCAGTAGTTGGGGCGTTTTCTACCTCAACATTGTTGCGCATGAGCATATATTGGCCTTCTTTGAGTGGCTTGGTGGTGCTGCATGAACTTGCCAATGCCAGCAGGCAGATAAGCACTAAATAGAGCCGTCCCTTCATTGCTAATTGGATTTGCCCTTAATAGGGAAGAAAATGTATTCCACACAAAGTATGAGGAATGTGGAGAGAATTGTGTTTCCAATGATTTCCAATAGGGTGTGTCCGAAATTATGGAAGGAGGATACTTCTAATAACACGGCGGTTGTTTGGTGTAAAAGAATGAGTATGAGAACATAGAAGAGAAGCCATTTGAAGTCTTTTACACCTGGGATGGGGTGATCTACACCTTCGGATGTCTTTCTCCCGTTCAATGCCTTTACCCAATACGGACGAACAAACATCAATATTACGCAGGCAGCCGTGTTTACGCCCAATGTGTGAGTGAATAGATCAACAAAGAATCCCGCGGCGAAGCCGATGACATATTGAATTGCCTTGGGAAGCTCCAGGGGTAGGAGCAATAAGGCCAACAAGTATAATGCCGGCGTGATGAAGCCAAAGAAATGAATGTAGTTGCAGACAAAGACCTGCAAAATCAATACAATGGCAAAACGCAAAATATTGGAAAAAACGTTATTCATTCTTGAAATTGGCTTTTAAAGAATCGATTTCGTTTTTGTATAGGTTCTCAATCAGATATACAGTGTTCAATTTTCGGAAATCAGTGGCTAGTTTAACCTTGATGGTAAGGAAGCTGGCGTTTTTGCCGACAGCCACTTCTTTTACGGTTCCAATGAATAGTCCTTTGGGAAAGATGTTGGAATAACCGCTGGTCAGCACGGAGTCCCCAATGTTTATTTCAAGATGTTGGGGGATGTTTTCCAAATATGCCACCCGCGGATCGTTACCTTCCCAGACAACGGTACCAACTTGGTTGATGGGAGAAATGGTGGCGCTGATTCTTGAATCCGGATGCAGAATAGAGATGATGGAGGAAAAATTATCCGACACATCGCTAACCACTCCGACTACGCCCTGTGGACATGTGACAGCCATGTCGCGTGTCACACCGTCCTTTGCTCCTTTGTCAATGATAATGTAGTTAAAGGCTTGATCCGTCGTTTTGTAAATAACATGTGCGTAAGAATAGTCGTATAAACGGATGCTGGTCGGATGGAGCGAGTCGGTCTTGCTCATTTCCGTCATCACCGTGTCGTTCTTTTCAATAAACATGCTTTCCTGCTCCCTCAGCAACGCGATATTTTGTTGGGTGAGGGATTCGTTTTCCTGTCCGAGACTGAAACGATGGATCATTTCTGACCAGCTCTTCTGGATGGGGCCTACTATACTTTGGCAGATCCGGGCAAACTTATACTGGCTGTACGCCATTGATTTCCCGATCATGACAAGGCTCACAACCAGAAGAACTGCGAACAGAAAGAAGTGGAAGTTCCTTTTTAAGAATTCAATGAGGTTGTTCATCCACTAATATGTGAGCAATTATAATTTTTCTGCAAACTCGCGACCGGCACGGAGACATGCGATGTTGGTGTTTACGATGTCTTCACCTTTACGAGCAAAATTTTCTTTTACGGCATCCTCAATTTCCTCAAATGGAATTCCAAGATACGGTGATGCCGCACCCAAAATCACCATGTTTGCGGAACGTGCGGAACCAAGGTCTTTAGCGATCTGATCTGCATTGATGACAACTTTGTTCTTCAATTTGCTGAGTTCTGCGGTCAGTTTGTCAAAATCCGGATAGTTAGGGATGTTAACAAAAGGTTGGTCGTTTGTGATTAGCCAACCTGTTTCTTTGTTTAACCAGGGAAGATAGCGGAGAGACTCCATGGGCTCTACGGAAATGATCATGTCAGCCTTTCCCATAGGGATAAGGTCTGATGCGATTTCCTGATCAGACAAACGGAAGTGTGATTGAACATCACCGCCACGTTGGCTCATTCCGTGTACTTCAGCCTGCTTCATATACATACCTCTTTTGACGGCTGCATAGCCGACGATAGTTGCGATGGACAAAATACCTTGTCCACCAACACCTGCTAATATGATATCTATTTTCATTTTAATTCTGTTTTTGTTGTTTATAGCTGGAATCAAAATCTCAAAAGGTATTCCGAGCGCAATCGAAAACTATCTTTATCAAATTTCAATTCTCAATTATCAATTATCAATTCTTAATTCTTCTTAGCGGCTTGCTGTTTCTTCATACGACGACTGAGCGTTTGAATGCATTCGCGCGTCGGAATGATGACGGATACACCTTCGTATTCAAGTTCCTTTTGAATGAGAGCCACATTTTCTTCGTGATGCTGTTTCAGCGGAGTGATACGGTGAATGTGGTCTTCCTTGACGCCGAGACCTTTGCAGATTTCTCCTAATACGCCGAGTGCGTGTGAATCCTGACCGCCTGTCATACCTGTGGTGCTGTTGTCAAGAATCATCACGGTAACAGGTGTGTTTTCATATATACAGTCCAAAAGGGAGGTCATGCCGCTATGTGTAAAGGTGGAGTCACCGATAACGGCCAGCACAGGACGAAGACCTGCGTCTGCGGCACCCTTCGCCATAGTGATGGAGGCACCCATATCAATGGTTGTGTAAATGGCATTGTATGGAGGAAGTGCACCTAAGGTGTAACAGCCGATGTCGGCGAAAACTTTACCCGTGCCGTATTTCTCCATAGCTGCATTGATGGCATTGTATGAGTCAATGTGAGGACAGCCGACACACAAGGCCGGAGGTCTGGGAACTACGAGCTCGGGAACAGGTGTGCCGTATGTGTCAGGCAGACCTATGGCTTTGGCCACGAGATTTGGGTTGAGTTCGCCGTCGCGAGGAAGCTCGCCGGAAA
>JAZRYC010000107.1:0-31797 GCA_045600525.1 Bacteroidales bacterium | reverse complement strand
CGTTCTTGGTGACGGCAGCCTATACGTTGAGCTTTTATCGCCAGAAGAGCAAACTTTGGAACCTGCTCTACTTTGTGCCGCTGCTGTTGGCTATAACCAGTTTTGTAACGCCTCCGTTGGCACAGGTTCTGCTGGAATGGAGTCTTTCGATTTCCTATTGGGTGTTGATGGTTGTAGCCGCATTGTGGCTGTTCATCCGTCACTTCAAAATGGAAAATATCGCGTATGTTCAGCGAAACATCTTGATGGTGAATTCTGGCGTGATGGCGGCTATCGTCGCTGGCATATTGTATCTGCTCTATATCCTCATCCAAGTCTCTATAGAGATGATATTCGGATGGGATTTCCACGACGAACTGATGGAAAAAGTGGCCTATATCGTCTTTGTCGTAATTCTTCCGATGCTCTTTTTTGCCTTGGAAGATGAGGAACGTGAGTTTTCGTTGGAAAGGTTCTGGAAAAACGTTTTGCTGTGGGTGCTGACTCCCGCACTGCTCATTTATACAGTCATCCTCTACATCTATTCCGCCAAAGTGCTCTTCACGTGGACGCTGCCGGAAGGCTCCGTCTCAATAATGATTTTCATTTTTTGCATTGTGGCGATGGTTGCCAAAATGCTGCTTCAGTTTTGCGACAAGAATCCGTTCGGCTGGTTTTATCGTCACTTCAGTTGGTTTGCGCTGCCCCTGCTCCTCCTTTTCTGGATGGGCGTGGCGCGCCGCATCTCAGACTACGGACTGACCGAAAATCGCTATTATCTCATTCTTTGCGGCCTGTTGATGACGGCATACGTGGTTCTGTTTCTATTTGAGAATAAAAAGGGCTACTTCATCCTCACGGTGGCAGGCGCAATGATAGCGTTGGCCTCCATCTGCATCCCGCCACTCTCCGCCAAACAAATGTCGCTGAAATCACAAATTGTGCGGGTTCAAAAAACGGCCTCGTCAATCGGACGACTTGCTCCAGACGGCAAGCTTATATTGAACCAAGCTGACACAGTGGATGTTGCCCAAATGAAGCAACACCGTATCATTTACAAATCTTTACAATATATTGAATGGACGGACACCGACGCTTTGCAAACATTCGGCATAAAGAGCGCCGAAGACTATCTACTATCACTATCCTACAAAACAATTGCCTACTCAAGCAGCTATAGAGAGCCTGACAACATAGTCGCGCCTTCTGACAAGAAAATCATCTATTTGGGTGAAAATTATGATTATGACCTCGTAGTGGATATCCAAGCCTATCGGCATCTTTATCCCGATTGTCAAATAACGCGTTTGCACGAGGACTGGGCAATTCATTGTGGAGGGCAAAAACTCAGTGCGACAGCAATGGTCATCCGGCAACTTGAGAAGTGTGGATGGAACCCGGGGTACAACCTTACCGAAGAATGGTGCGAGAAGTATCGTGACGAGCTGATGGTGTGCACCGACGGAACACATTGCGTGGTTTTCAACTCTCTGGAATTGGCCGTGGATTCTACAAACAAGGTCTATGTTTATGCTTGTGAAGTGCAATGCGTGATGGCGAAATAAAAGACTTAACAAGCTTAGATGCTTTGCATTTTCGCCTCGAAGAGGCGTGATTTCCATAACCTCACATAAATTCAAGTTAATATCAACAAAATGAACAACGATTCCACGAATGATTTTCTAAAATAGTTTCTCAATAGTATTTCGTTTATAATACAATTCAAACGAAGAATAAAAACAGTTGAGTAAAAAATAATTATTATTATTTTAACATTTTTATTAAAATAAAATGTATTTTTGCGCTCCTAATGAAAGAATATGATTTTAACCATAAATAGTTTGATAAATTACTAAAATATAACATTATAATAAAAAAGATATGAAAGCTAAACCATTCGTCAAATGGGTGGGCGGTAAAACGCAACTCATAGAACAACTTGAAGCATTGCTTCCAGCTGACTTTGATAAAAGGAGGAAAACTATAGTTAAGAATTTTAGAAGTAGTGTTTTATTGAAATTTTAATCTTAAATGAGATATTTAGGTAGTAAGGAAAGTTTGACAGATCAGATTATACAGCTTTTGTATGAAAAGGGAATCGCTCAAGATGATTTGATTTTCTGCGATGCTTTTTGTGGAATGGGATCAGTATCAGATTCTATAAAAGGAATTTATAACCATGTGGTTGTGAATGATTCCTTAAAATGCTCAACTACATTTACCTTAGGAAAGTTGTATGCCAATAGCTGTACTTTTAATAAATTAGGTTTTGATCCATTTGGATTTCTTAACGAGAACAATAGTAAGATTGAAGGCTTTGTTTTTAAGAATTATTCTCCGGGAGGTTCTCAAAGAATGTATTTTTCTGCTGACAATGCTGCAAGGATTGATTTTTTTCGTTTGCAAATTGAGAACTGGAAAATTGATGGAAAATTGACAGAAAAGGAGTATGTTTATCTGTTGGCCTGTCTTTTAGAATCGGTATCGAATGTTTCAAATACAGCCGGTGTTTATGGGGCTTTTCTGAAACATTGGGATAGTAGGGCCTTAAAACCAATTGTTTTTAGTAGGATCAATGTAGCAGAAGGTGTTTGTCAAAATGTAACTTCTTTCAATGACAAGATTGAAAATATTATTGAAGACATCGATTGTGATATACTTTATTTAGATCCTCCTTACACCCAAAATCAGTATGGTACGCAATACCATCTTTTAGAAACAATTATTCTTGATGATGACCCGATAATAAGCAGGGTGACTGGATCTCGTCCGACTGGACCTATGCGTTCTAATTGGTCTAAGATGTACCATGCACATATTCTTTTTGACAAGATTATTGCAGAAACAAAAGCTCAACACATTATTCTCAGTTACAATAACGACGGATTCATGTCTCGAGATTTTATTGAGTCAACAATGAAACGATATGGAATAGAGGATTCTTATTGTTGTAAAGAAATTAACTACAAGAAATACAACAATACAAAATGTCAAGGAGCAGAAGGCCATTGTGAGTATCTATTTTATATTCACAAGAAACCAGTTACTGATATTGTTGTTGAATCCCCATTAAATTATACTGGTAGTAAGTCAAAGATGATAGGGGTTATTAGACAACATTTGCCAGAAGGTAGAATAAAGACTTTAGTGGATGCATTTGGTGGAGGTTTCAATGTCGGTATCAATATTGCTTCAGAAAGGACAATTTATAATGACATAAATCCCTTTGTTGAAAGCCTAATCCAATCGTTTAGTGAAGACGTATATACTTATTTGATGTACGTATCAAAACTAATCAATAAGTACAATTTGTCACCCGATAATAAAGAAGGATATCTGGCTTTGAGGAAAAAGTATAACGAAACACCTATCCCAAAACGTGATCCGAGAATGCTTTACACGCTCATATTGTATGGATATCAGCAGCAAATAAGATTCAATACGAGTCATGAATTCAATAATCCATCAGGCTCACGTTGGTTTAATGAATATTTATTGTCAAAATTTATTACCTTTGCACGTTTTTCACGTACAAAGAATGTGGAATATCGGAATGTGAGTTTTGACCGTCTGATTGACGACATTACCCCTAATACATTTGTATATGCAGATCCTCCGTATCGTTCAACGCTTGGTGTTTACAATGATGGTAAACGAGGGTTTGAGGGGTGGACTATTACGCATGAACAGAACTTGTGTGGATTTCTTGACTCTGTAAATGAAAGAGGTTCTCAATTTATGTTGTCCTACGTGCTTCAGGTTAATGATTTTTTCAATGAAGAGGTTTCTAATTGGGTCGCAGTGAATAATTACAATATTATTGATGTTGAAGCCCCGCAAGGACGATATAATAATAGAAGAGAAGTATTAATTACAAACTATTAATTATGAAAGCAAGAATAATTTACCGACCTAATGCTCAAAAAACGCCAGGACTATATGATTCAATACTTACTAGTCAAGTTCTTACAGATATTTGTTTTAAGGTAACAGGGCAAAAGGATTTTACTGTTGTTCGAGACACATCAAAATATAATAAAGGGCGTTTGCTTTTTGTGGAATACCAAGGGGTTGTTAACTATGTGTCTTTGTCTGAGGTCTGCATAGAAGGAAGAAATTCAAGTCTTCAAAGCGTACCTACAGCTATAAATATGTTTTATGCTGATACTCGTCAGAACAAGCGTTTGTGCTACTATTTTATGCCACATGAGGGCAATGCTTTTACAGATTACCATCTATTTGTTTATCGTTTGCTAAAGACTGCAGGTGTTAATTTTTTGAACATATCAGATTATTACCATGTTCCTTTATATGCATACGATAATGTAGATGACCTTATTGCGGATAGACGAGATAATCAAATGGGTAATTCGTCAAACAATTCATCTTATATTTCCAAAAGCAGTGACAAAATTCAAATTTATGCTAAAACATTTGGTGCAAGTAAATATGAGTCAACACTTTTAGCAGTCGCTGTGTCGAAGATCGCAGATCGTCCGGTAGATTTGTTTAACATCTGTGAACAGGACCTTAAAATGTTGCCTGAAGCTTCTCGCAATACCATTGATGTACTTGGAAATATTGAAATGTATTACACGTCTTTGTTCCTTGACAAACATCAATATATGGAGCAAGAAGACAAAACGGTTCTTCGTTCTCCAACCTATCAGTACAATTTGCTCAACCGTATTGGGACAAAACGTTGCGCATTATGTGGTTGTGAAATAGCCGAGATTATTCAAGGTGCTCACATTTGGGGCGTCGCTCAAATTTCTAAGGAGACAAGTATTGACGATGACACAAAGTTTGAACACGCAATTAGCGGTCATAATGGTATTTGGCTTTGCCAGAATCATCACAAACTATTCGATTCAAATATTATCCTTATTGATAATGATGGCAGAGTAAGAATCAAGGATGGCCTTGCATCTAAGGACATTACCTTTATTAGGGAGACAACATTTACGGTGGCTCTTGATGGTTCTATATTAAGTGACAATTTCAAATACTATATTTCACAACGTAACCAAACTCTTGATTTGGAACATTCTCAACTTCTTGCATTGTAAATATATGACATATTTTCAATCGTCTGATAATGATTTCATTCTCTATTGCGGAGATTCTCAAGAACAACTTACTCATATCGAACAACAATTTGATATGATTTTTGCTGATCCACCGTACTTTTTGTCCACAGGGAATGGCAAAGTAAATATAAATGGACAATATGTAAAATTTGATAAAGGCAATTGGGACAAGGTTAAGTCTCGTAGCGAGAAGGATACTTTCAACAAAAAATGGTTGTTGAAATGTTGTCAGAAATTGAAGCCTTACGGTACTATTTGGGTATGCGGAACCTATCATAACATTTTTTCAATAGAGAAATGCCTTGATGAGGTAGGATTTAAAATCATAAACATGATTGTTTGGCAGAAAACAGATCCCCCAGTTACTCTTTCTGAACAAAGATTTAACTTCTCTGCTGAATATATTATCTGGGCAACTCGGAAATCATGCAAGAACTATAAATTCAATTACGATGTAATGAAACGTTTGAATGGGGATAAGCAGATGACCGATGTATGGAGGTTGTCTGCAGTGGGACTTTGGGAAAAAACGTGTGGAAAACATCCTACACAGAAACCGCTAAAATTGTTGTACCGAATAATTTTAGCTTCCACTAATCCAGGAGATGTTATCCTTGACCCGTTTGCTGGGAGTTGTACTACGGGTGTTGCCGCCAATCTCTTAGGTCGAAATTTCATCGGCATTGACCAAGAAAAGGAATATTTGGATATGGGAAGACGACGCGGTCAGGAGATCAGAGATGCTGAGACTGCACAAAAAATGTTGCGCAAAATGTCCGAATCATCAAATGAATCAATGGTTTTGGTAAATCATGCGACTGCGGACAAACGCAAACAGATGATAGAAAAAGGCATCTGCTACTTGCGTGCGGGTGAATCAAAAGGCTCTCTGCAAATTGTAAATGGATTTGAAAAAATGAAATATGTCCTTTTGCATACCAATGGCAATGACTGTCAAATTTTCAAATTAAAGAAAGAAGGCACATTCCAAATATGGACAAAAGAAAACTTGGAGAAACAAGGCTTCCATCCTGAGCATGCTGCTTATTACATTGTCCTCCATTTTGATAACACTCAGGAAGTCAAATTCGAGAAAGTCTCTAATATCAAAGAACGACTAAACACGTATCGAGCAAAAATACGTCCTCTTAGCGATTTTATAGAATTGGAATAAAGGGCCAGAAGGAATTTTCTTGTATTTTCGCGCCTCAAAACCGACCCTATATGATGTCTTATACCCACGAAGATCTCCAGAATATCGTTGCCCGGCAGCGGAACTTCTTCCGCACGGGCGAAACCCTTGATGTGAAATGGCGCATCCGCCAGTTGAAGAAATTGCGTGACGAGGTCATTGCGCACGAAAAGGAATTAGAAGAGGCTCTGCACGAAGACCTCGGGCGCAGCGCCGTGGAGGCCTACCTCTGCGACATCGGCCCGACCATTGTGGAAATCAACGAGATGATTCGCGGACTGAAACGCTGGGCACGTCCCGAGCGGCACTTCAGCGGCTTTATGTGCTTCCCCAGTCTGACGACCAAAGTCTATAAGATGCCCTACGGCGTCACACTCGTCATCAGCCCGTTCAATTTTCCGATACTGTTAACCCTCGGCGTGGTGGCGGCCAGCATCTGCGGCGGCAATACCGTGGTGGTGGAAGCCAGCTCCAAGTCTGCGGCCAGCACCGCCGCACTCAAGAAGTTCGTGGCTGAGGTCTTCCCGCCCGAGTTTGTCACGCTGATAGACGGCGGTCACGATGTGGCCGACAGGTGCCTGGCGCAGCGCTTCGACAAGATTTTCTACACGGGCTCGCCGGCGGTCGGCAAACACGTGTTGGCAGAAGCCGCCCAAAACCTCACGCCCGTGGCGTTGGAACTGGGTGGCGAAACTGGCAACTGGTGCGTGGTGCGCAAGGACGCAGACCTTCAAGACGCGGCACGCAAAATCGCCTTCTTCAAGCTTTGTAACGCCGGACAGATCTGCATCAACATCAACCAGATTGCCGTAGCCAAAGAGGTCGCTGAGTCCTTCATCGCTGCGCTGAAAACAGAGTTTACCCGACAGATTGGCGAAAACCCGCTGTCCAATCCGGATTATCCTAAGCTCATTACGGAAGGTGCCTACGACAAGTGCGCGCAAGAGGCCGATGCCTACCGCGAGCGCATTATTTATGGCGGTCAGGGCGATAGAAACACCCGACGCTATGCCCCGACCATAATTTATCCTGTAAGTGCGAACGAACCCATCGTGATGCACGAACTCTTTTGCCCGCTATTGCCAATAGTGCCGTTCAAGGATGATGAAATTGACACGCTGATGGCTACGATTGCGGAAAGAGAGCATCCGTTAGCACTCTATCTTTTCACGAAAGACAAACGCTGGGCTAATCGCGTGATGCGTTCACAGCAGTATGGCGGCGGCTGTATCAACGAAGTGTGCGTGCATCTGATGGTCAAGGGCGTGCCGTTCAATGGTACGGGCCACTCCGGCATGGGCGCGTACCACGGCGAATGGGGCTTCCGCGAATTCACGCATCCCAGCACCGCGCTAACGGGCGCAACCTGCTGTAATCTGCCCCTGCGCGAACATCCGTACGGCGGAAAAATTGGAGAGAAGAAACTGAACGTGCTGCGGTGGTTTGAAAAATAGTCGTCAGTGAACTGTGAGGAGCGAACAGAGTTAGGGTGAATTTAATAGAATTATTACCTATTTTAGGTCAAAATTTTTGCCTAAATTAGGCAGCCTAAAATAGGTTGTTTTTACCTCAACCACTTCTCTAAAAGCCCCTTGATTTCAGCCTGCGTGGCCGGGTCAAAATCGGATATTGTTGTGCGATGGAAACCCGTTGGCAAGACATAACGATGGATGTTGCTCCGCACATATTCCGGACCGATACCCACATAACACCAAGGATCCCAACCGCCGTAAATGAATATGTACTTGGCATCCGTTTGGCGCAGAAACGCATCCACCTTCTGGTGCATAGCCGTTGAAAAGGTGTTGGGAACGCCATCGGGGACAAAGGCATATTTCAGAAAATCCTGCAGAAT
The DNA here is from genome assembly GCA_045600525.1 of Bacteroidales bacterium. Taxonomy (GTDB): domain Bacteria; phylum Bacteroidota; class Bacteroidia; order Bacteroidales; family WCHB1-69; genus F23-D06. The sequence continues at coordinate 23,681 of JAZRYC010000107.1, read as the reverse complement.
ATAATCATCCACCACCAATAAATCCTCAATGCCGTCGGTGGGCAAAGCATAGTGGCCCAACTCCTTATATGCTTCAGTGTAATATTTGTTCACATCATAATTGAGATCCCAGGCATCGGGGCCTGAGATGGAAATCAGATAGTTGAAAATCTCATCATCTGAAGCCGTAGCTTCAGGAATATCATTGACATCGAACCCGAATTGCCAAAAACCGACTTTGAAGTCCATCATGTTGATATCTAACATTTTGTTGGCAGGAAGCTTGAGCAAAACACCCTGCGCAGTAGCTGTGGAATCCCATTTGCGTGCCATCACCTCGCGGCGACTCAGCACTTCGCGTTGGAAGGCAGTTACTTTGGCACGTGCCTCCGGAGTGCCTATGCTGGTATTCAACGCTTGCGCCATGCGGTCATCATAACGACTTTGGCAGAAGGGAGAACCGTAAGGGACTGTAACATCCACATCGTAAGGATAATATGTGCGGTACATATTGCAGGTCAGGCCGCTCTTGCTGCGCCCAGTGGAAACCCATTTCCCGGAAAGCAACGCTTTGAGTTCTGATACGATTTCGTGAAGATCGTCGCAGGAGCTTTCCGCATCATTATATCTAAAACTCGGGTCATTGATGGTTGATTCTCCATAATATCGATGTTCCACCACAATCTGATTTCCATTAAGCATCGTAGACAGCTCGTGACGTTTATTCGCATCAAAAGCATAGTAACCTTCTGTAATCAAAACATTAACACTATCTGGATGGGTAAGGCACACATATACTAATTGTTTAAATGTTCCGGCGGCAGGATTGTCATGGTCGATGGGCTGTTCAAAAAAGACTTTGAATTTAGCGGCGAAATCGGGACTTTCTTCCCTGGTCACCGACACGACATTGGGTAATTTGGACAAATGGCGTGCAAATTCATTGATACACGCATCTTCAGGTTTATGACAGCCAACAAAGACCATCATCAGAAGAAAAAACAAATAGCAATGGTGGATTTTTCCTTTCATTTTCAAACATTATAATACAAAAAGAGAAGGCTTCTAACCTTCTCTATGTTTGGCGGACCGGACGAGACTCGAACTCGCGACCCCATGCGTGACAGGCATGTATTCTAACCAAACTGAACTACCGATCCGTTTGTTTTTTGAACGCCGCAAAAATACACTTTTTTTATTATGCTGACATCATTTTTAAGAAAAAAATTTTTTTACACCATTCTTTTTTCTTAAGATGCTTGTAATCAACATATACCATCTATCTTCAAACCAATTAAAAGCGCCAAGTCAAGCCAAAATAATAGAGAAATGGCAGCTGATAGATGATATCGTTGGTAGTTCTATTCACATAAAATACATTTTTATAGTTATAGACATTAGAAACAGAGAGGCTCAATTCAAGAGAATGACGTTCTCCCAAGAAGAATTTTTTCTTAGCTCCAAGATCCAAACGATGGTAACTGGGCAAACGAGACTCATTCAAACCAGCCAGCAAGAAATACACATCCTCGTTAGAGGAAATAATATCATCATTGATTCCAGATGGATTATAGTGTGGGTAATATGCCTGCGTTTGCGTAAATGGGAAGCCCGTACCAAAATTCCAGCGGGCATCCACCTGCCAAGAACGGCGTTTGCCAAATGCGTATGAGAGCAAAAGGTTAACGTTATGTCTTCTATCAAAATGCGGATGGTAATCCACCATACCATCCGTACGGTTCACCCATCCGAGAGAATAGACGAACCAAACATAGAATCCCTTGTGATCATATTTCAGTGTAACATCGCCGCCATAGGCACGTCCTTTCTCCCAAATAAACACATAATCATCATCAAACACCTTATACCTATTGGCAGCAATCAACTGTGAAAAATTCTTAAAATAGCCTTCCACGTTGATACTGATCTGCGGGATCGGTTCGTACTCAACGCCTAAAATCACATGCTGCGATTTCTGAAGACGACCTTTTATCGCTTCACCGCCATTAAGAAGTGAAGAAGGAAGCAAGGAACTACTAACCGGAGAAGAAAGGAAACCATTGAAAAGGCTCACCACATCCTGGTCGGAAGTAATGGAAATAAGATTCTGGGAATAAAGGCCTGCCGCCAATTTCAATCGTAAATTTTTAAGTATGTTGTATTTTAAAGCCAATCTTGGTTCTGGGGAAGCCTCTCCAAGAGAATAATAATATTGGAGACGGAAACTAGGCTCCAGCAAAAGCTTGTTTCTGAAATTATACTTATACTTAACAAAAACAGAGAGATCCGTAGTATGATCCTCTATACTGTCATTGCTACCGTAGAAAGACTGATATTTGTACTTGGTATTATAGCCAACCGTTTCAAGTCCCACATTGAGCACACTCTTTCCGAGATAATAATTAAAAGCCAGATTGAAAGTAAATCCATCCATGGAGCTTTGCGGCTTATAGGAGACATATTGTTTGTCATCCAACTGGCAAGCATATTTAGAATAGGCAAGAGCTCCCTCTATGGTAATAGGTACATCACCGGGAACAATTAGGAAATTGGAGCCAACGCCCCAGTTCTGCCATGCATAAGTAGCCACCGACTGATAATTCACCTTATCATCAAAATTAAAGCCAAACAGATTCAAACGAGTTCCGTTCTGCGTAGAAAGCGTCAATTTTCCATATAGGTCAAGGAAATTGTATGGGAGTCCATCCTCTCCCACGTATGGATAAAACAATTTGGAAGACTGTTCCAGGAAAGATCCCTTTCCGGAAAGAATAAAGCTGAGAGCCGTCTTGCGATCGTCCTTGAGTTTCACCAACGGACCTTCCAATAGAATTTGAGATTCAATATTGCTCAGATCCACTTTCCCGGAAAGATGCTTCTTATTACCATCACGAGTTTTAATATCCATCACAGAAGAGACTCTGCCACCAAACTCTGCGCCAAATCCTCCCGTATATACATCTGCGCTACTCATGATATCCATATCAAAGACAGAGAATATACCGATGGAGTGAAAGGGATTATAAATAAGCACGCCGTCCAACAGAAGCATATTTTGTACCGGAGTACCACCTCTCACATAAAGTTGTCCGCCTTGGTCACCCGTAGAAATAACGCCGGGAAGGACTTGAAGATATTGTGCAAAGTCAGGTTGGCCACCAATAGCCGGCATCTTACTCATATCCTTGGGTGTCACACTAATCACTGAAGTTCTGGTTTCCTGTTCGCGCCGCTGTCCTTCACCTTGGATCTGCACGGCCTCCAGGGTAGTTGAGGAAGGTTTCAAAGAATAGCGCTTGGTAATTACCGTATCACGGCCTATGGATATAGAATCCATGATTTCATCATAGCCGACAAAGGATACTTTAACCACATAATTGCCTTTGGGAATCTTATTAATCATAAACGCACCCGTCCCATCCGACATAGAGCCATAGGATGTGCCCATAACTTGAATCATGCAATAGGGAAGAACGCCACCAGTGGCATCATCATAGGTAAAGCCTTTTATAATCGTATTCTGTGCAAAGGATATATGAACAAGTACGGATAAAATTCCGAACAGAAAAAACAGTTTCTTCATTTCATAGAAATTTAAGGGCGCAAAAATACAAAAAAGCACCTAATGCGCCCAAATATAAAAAAGGGACATTAAAAATGTCCCGAGAATCTTTATTTACAAGCCTGCCAACCAATGTCCTGCCTATAAAACAGGTCCTGACAGTCAATGGATCGCACGCCATCATAGGCGTCTCGTTGTGCCTCTTGTAAAGTAGCCCCTTGGCCCACCACAAACAGCACACGTCCGCCATTAGAGAGCCATCTGCCATCTTTGCGCGTCGTACCCATATGGAAAACCGTTTGCCTTACCTGGTCCAAATTTTTAATTTCAAAACCTTTATCATACTTTCCTGGATAACCTTTCGCTGCCAAGACAACGCCGAGAAATGATTCCGCATAAAATTCGGGATGAGCCTCACTTCCATTCAACACATCCAACACCAGTTGTACAAAATCACTCTTTAATTTAGGCAACACGACTTCCGTTTCCGGATCTCCGAAACGGGCATTGAACTCAATTACCTTCGGTCCATCCTTTGTCAGCATCAATCCTCCATACAAAATTCCGCAGAAGGGACAGCCTTCCTTAGCCAGGGCTTGTGCTGTGGGCTTCATGATATGTTCAACGGCCCAATCCACCTCACTGTTCGGAATGACAGGGACTGGGGAATAAGCGCCCATTCCACCCGTATTCGGACCCCTATCGCCATCATACGCACGTTTGTGGTCTTGAGCGATCGCTAGGGGAACCACTTGAGTTCCATTCACCAAAGTAAGCAAAGAAAACTCCGGCCCTTGCAGGTATTCTTCCATAACCACCTTGCCCTTTCCGAATCGATTATCCAGCAGCATATCCTTCAAAGCGGCATCGGCTTCTTCATTATCCATCGCAACGACAACGCCTTTTCCCGCAGCCAGGCCATCGTATTTTATCACAATGGGGGCGCCCACTTCATCTAAATATGCCTTGGCATCTTCATACACTTCAAAAGTACGGAAATCAGCCGTTGGGATATTGTATTTTTGCATCAATTCCTTGGCAAACTGCTTACTGCCCTCAATTTTCGCAGCACTTTTCGTCGGAGCAAAGATAGGAAGCCCCGCCTCGTTAAAGGCATCGGCAATGCCATTCATCAAAGCGGCTTCGGGGCCGACAATGGTGAGATCCATGGCCTGTTCTTTCGCAAAGGCAAGTAAGGCCTGAGTATCGTTTTCGTCAATGGGAACCAACTGCACGGGAGCGCTGGTTATCGTAGTCATACCTTCATTTCCAGGGGCAATGAAGATTTGGGGGTTCAAAGCAGATTGAGCCATTTTCCAAGCAATGGCATGTTCGCGGCCGCCACGGCCAATGATTAGTATTTTCATTCTTTATTCCTTAGTTATTGAATATCCTTTATATCGATTCATCACCTCATCCACATAGCGAAGCGTATGCTTGCCCGGATAGTAGCCGCACTTGACCACGGGGTCACGGTAATACTCGCTATGTGATTTTAAAGCAAGGTATTCGGCTACATTTTTCCAATACTGGTCATCACCACCATATTTACGACAAAGAGCCCTAGCATCAATGATATGACCCGGACCGGCATTATAAGAAGCGGCGACAAAATAATACACATCGGCTGTATCCACCTTCCCATCGAAAATCCTATAGAGAAAGGCGATATATTTTGCTCCTGCCCAAATCTGCTCTTCCACACTAGAGGAATCGGTAATTCCGTAACGTTCGCATGTGGCCGGCATCATCTGCATGATTCCAAAACTGCCGCCCATACCAAGGACATCTGAGGAAAAATGGGATTCCTGATAAATAATGGAGGACATAAAACGCCAATCAATATTATACTTGGCGCATGCATTCTTCATACATTTGTCATAGGAGGAGATATTGTTTCGCCTATGTCCAAACGAATGTTGAATGACATAGGAATGAGCAGAAAGATATCTTTCACAAAGCTTTTGATAATCTTTCGTGGTTTTGAATTTCGTCAGCCATTGATTCATAGCATCATTCAATGACTGGTTGGCAACATTAAACACCCAGGAACGATGAAAGTTCTCACCCACACGGGGGCCAAGCGCAAGCTTGGAATAGAAGGGAAGCATCGTAATAGCTTCATTATAGTTGCAAACCATATAGTCAATCTGATTATCCTCCATCATTTCAAAAAGATCCTCCACAGAAAGTCCAGAATCATACTGGAGTTCCCAATTCTTGGGGTAGTTCAAAATAGAAAAATCAATACGATGAGGATATTTACCAGGGACATGCACAATATGCTTGACACTATCTTCCTCTAACTTGATTTTCTTTTGTGTAATCAAAACCGGATAGGTAAATGAATGTGGTTCTGATTCTTCAATATATAGGGAGATATAAGGATCTCGAATGAAATCAAAACTGACGACGTCGAATTTATTCGTCAATGCAGCTTCAAAAGCCGCTTCTGGATCGGTCTCAATAGAAATATGGACAGGGCGTCCCAAATCCTTACCCATCCTATTGATTAAGTCATATTGGAAACCAATAACCGAACCCTGATATACAAAGTAATCAGCAGCATGGTAAAAAATCAAAGCCTTAATCGTATCACCATGAGTGGCAACCGGTTTTTCATTCTTATCTATTTTCTCTTTAAAAGTCAACGGCTGCACCCTATCATGCAACAAAAGTACAATTATGAGAACAACCGCAGCGGCCGCCAAAAAAATATAACTAATATGCTTTCTTTTCAAAATAATGTATTTAGCATTATTTCATCAAAGTTCATCAAAGAGAAGAGGAAGTAAAACGAGGCTGACAGTTATGCTGATTAACAACTACTACCACGTAGGTACATATTGATCAAGGACAACCTCCTTAGGAGTAATTTCCCCTTCATTCACCTGGATTTCAAAGGTCTTGCTATAAAAATAAAGTGGATACGTGTGTGTGGTGTCCGACCAAACCGTATCTGTTTTGACTGTGATTTCTAATAAGGCAGGATTCTTCATCAACGTAAATGAATAAAATCCGTGTTTATCTGTATAGCCATCAATCATTTTAAGTATAGGATCACAATACCATATAGAATCATTCAAAATCCTATGGTACTTATTTGTATCAATATAAACATGCGCATTTTCGACGAAACCAGAATCCGGACAACCTTCCGGATAGAGACAGGTGATTTCAAAGCCCATGGGTTCCTCTTTATGACACCTAGTAAAGCTAATCAGCAAAAAAGCGGCTATCACAAATGGGATTACAAATCTAAGTTTTTTCATAACGTTGTTTTTTTTATGGCGCAAAAATAATAAATTTGTTGAAAATTACAACTATTGAGTAAGCATCAAGGTAACTTGAATACCTGTTTCAAAATTCATATTCTTATATTGGTTGGAAATCTGCGGTCTGTTGATGGTTTGATCATAATAAAATTTCAAGCCGACCAATTGGCTAAATTGATATTCCGCGGCGACATTGATCGTAGCTGTCAGCATTCCCGAAGTCACCTGGTTCAAATCATCCACCGACTCTTGAATTCTTCTAAGAATCGTTTTATTATTCTTCAAACCAAAGCCGGCTGTAAGGTTCAAGTCGCTGACAAATTGCCTTTTCACACCGGAGAAGACAAGTCCTAACTTTATATCCTTGAAACGATAACCGCCGGAAACCGCCAACTCCATGGATGAAGTTTCCGTAATTTGGTTGTTGGAGAAACTCAATGCCACATTGCGCGATTGTTTATATTCAACCTTAAGGAGCAAACTGTTCTTCAAAGTCATATCAAAACCAATCAACGGACCGAACTGCTCGGAAATGGCAATTTGATTCAATTCGACATTGGGAATAAAGTCGCCCATCGTATTCAAAGCGCCTTCTCCTTCTCGGAAAGCCACATTCGTGGCATAACTGCCGATTTGATAATTACACGTATAATTGTGTATGAGGGAGAGACTTTGGAAGACCTTGTTCACACCCTTTATCTTTGTAAAACCATTATAATTCAAACGCCAGTTCGGAAGAGGAATTTTCATAAAAGGAGTGGAAATATCCATCTTTGCAGCATCTTTGCCCATATAGGAGGCAAAGAAAGAAGCCATGAGTACATCTTGTGAAACCTCACTGTACCCTGATGGGAAACCGGTTTCAGGATCATATTCACCAGTAAAATTCGGATTATTTTCAGCGAAGCGCCTTGCCACATCAAGACGGACATCCTTAAAATTCTGGAACAACTCTTCATAATCGGCAAAGAACGTCTTCAGGCCGCAATACGTCATGCTGAAGGAGCCCGACCGTTGCGGAGTGTAATGGGAAATGTTTCCAGCCTCATCAACGTGGAAATACTCGGAAAAATTCTCCGTGAAATTTCTATTAGCAGAAACATCTATTCTGAAATCCTTAAATGGCTCAATCGTGGCACGTATATTAAGGACCTCATTCTTCGTCCGCTGATAAGCCGTATTCATCAAAGAATCCGTAGTCAGCCAATGTCTTTGTGCGCCCAAGGCCTGTACATCAGGTTGTCCGCCGAACACGAAGAGGAATCCAGGAGAATTATCAGTAAAGTCAATACCGAAGAGATTCGGTGTTCCCATATAGCCCGGCAACGTAGTACCATGGCCTACGGAATAGTTGGCCGAGATATTGCGTACGAGCATAAGAACGCGCAACGTTCCATCGAGGATAATCTTACCATAATTCGGTTTTTCCTTTAACGAATCATTCTTATCTCGCTTATCATTTTCCGCTACTTCTTCTTCCTGCTTTGATTTAGATTTTTTTCCCAGGGAAGCCTGATCAGATTTACCCTTGTTATTGGGTTTATTCACATTACCTTGGTTGATTTTTTTCAAATAGGGCACACTATTATAGAGCGTGAGCATATTGAGACTTCCATTACCCTGAATGCTATTGGAGTTTTGAATCGTATTACCCAAATACGAAAGGGACAGTGCCGAAGCGGCATATACATACGTTGAAGAATAGCGAACGCTGGCGCTTATCCACTTGAACAATGGGATCTTGTTAATCGGGATTTGGTATGTTCCATTGAATGTTTGTCGGAAATCCGTTGTTCGTCCGCCGCGGCCAAGGCAGTACCACACGGAATCTTTTTCCGTACGCGTGTCAATGCGTCCGTCGGGTTCATCAATACGGGCAGACGCATCCGCACGATATTCCAAACGAAGGCTTTGGAAAATATCCCAATTCACCGCATAGTTACGCGTCCAATCAAAAGATTTTACAAAACTAGTATCCACAATAATGTTACCCCGGCTCTTCGGACGATATTGGAATTCCTGCAACTCCCTGCGTAAGGAAGTACGAATCGTCACGTTTTTCGGCATCGGCGTAATATTGAAATCACGAATAAGCTGCAACCACTTTGATTTCAAACCCTTAACTTTATTAAAAGGTCTGTAGTTTTTAGGATTCGTACTGAAGGTATAACCGATTTCACCATCATGAATAAATTCATTGTTCAGGGCCAAATCCTCATCACGTTGTTTCAGTTCAGAATAGGAATAAGAGAGGTCGAAGTTTTCAATATCCCATGGGCGCATCTTGATTTTACCGCCATCGAGATTTCTTTCCTTGCGGATATTCATCAAATTCACATTCTGGCGCTGTGTAAAGACATTCGTCAATTGTCTCAATGAATCACGTTCACGAGCCGTTTCATAAGTAGCAAGGTCCTCTTTCAGTTTCACATCAGGATTCAATGGATTATACTCCGGCATACTTACACCAAGGGAATAGTCGTAATGTATTGGGATTTTAATATTCCATCTTTCAGGGAACAAAATCTTACCACCATCGATATTCGTAGCAATATCCAAATTATAATCAGTCGATTGCGAACGTTCCGTAACAGACTGTTCTATACTACCGAACCCTGGAGTAGAATACGTGCCTGAAACGGTAAGATCACCGACATCGGCAAAATTCATACGGGCGCGCATAGTTGCTGCAAAACCCTGTTTGTCGTCAAATCCGCAAAGGCGTAATTCGTTCACCCACATCTCTACAGACTTGGGCAGCATGTCGTCATCGTCATTCAATGTTTTCTTCTTTGGATTTCGAATACCGATCATTATTGTCGTTACCTCGCCAAGGTTGGGCACACCTACCACTGTTATTCTATTGTTCTCATCAATATCTTTGTAATAGGGGACTTGATTTCCTGCATGATCGCCACGACGGACAGCCATATTACGTTCCTGTTTCAAAGCGACCAGAGAATCCAAATAGACTCTAACGCGGTTATCCTTTGGCCAAATGGCATTCGTATCCTTACCCACAGACCAAGGGGTTATTTCCAATGGGAGCTCGTATTCGTAATAGTTTTCCGTATAGTCGGAGCCCAAACGGATAAAAGCCGTGACATCGCCTTTCTTCAAATCTCCGGAGCTATAAACATCCTCAGCATGCAGGAACATCTGCAAATTGTTAAACTGACGGAGGTCATAACTGGTGCTCTTATACACGGCACGCGCATCTCCATCGGGCAAATCCACAACCTTCATCGTCAAAGCCTGCTCATTGATTTGATACAACTTGGTTCCAAAGGCAGTTTCCCGCTCAATGCCCGGAGGCAGTAAATACGGGATCGGAGTTCTGTTGGCATTTTCCTCATAACTTACCGTTCCCACATAAAAAGAGCCTTCCCCATCACCCTGCGTCGGCAAATACTCACCTTCCTCCTGCAAACTCAGATTATAAGTACGCCAATCGCCGCGAACCAATTCAAACGTAGCGAAACGACAGACAATCGGTTCTTCAAAGCCACGCATAAACACGCGCATAAAGCGAATGGAATTAAATCCGGACATATTATTCACGACTTTGTCCGGATTATGGATCGGGATTCTAAACTGGTACCACTTAGTGGTTGGACGCGTGCCGTCCGGAAGAGGATCTGGAACGGCCTCAAAGACATCGTTAATGTAATTTTCACCCACCACCATATTTTCCGGAGAAAGATTGATGACATATTGATAATACTTTTCCTCTTCGTTCAGGGTATTATCATTATTCATATCTTCCAAGTTGGGAATAGAAGTACCTGATGTCGGATAGGATTCTGGACTTTGCTGATCAGTAGGGGAATTGCCATCTGCGTTATTATAATATTTATAACGTTCAACCAATTTCATGTCGGCTTGGTCATAATCCTGACCTCTAAAATAGTGATAATTATCAGCAGACGGGTCATTATAGGCCTTATTGTATGCTTCAGAGCCTGTTCCGAATTCTGCAGCCAGCAAATCCAAATAGGTATCTTTAAAATGGACGCGTTCGCGTTCGTCCTGCAATCCGTCAAAACCCACATCCTGGTATTGGCGGGCATCCGGGTCATTATCAAAAGCATTCACAATGAGTTGCACGGTAGGCACACGACCCCAAACCGTAAATTCGACATTTTCATCAGATCCGTCGGCAGGAAGACCGTTTTCAAAGAACTTCACCCCATCTCGGAGAATATCCTCTGAAATATCACCCAAATTGAAATAGAGCTTTCCGCCATGATGGCCGGGATTCTCAATGAAGGGATCCATCATCCAGAACTCTATATACTCATAATTGGCGGATTCAAAATCCGTATTGTCAAATTTGCGCATAATACCACCCCAACGGGTATCGGGATCACGCAGTGAGCCATCCTCATTCAAACCACGGGAAACGCCCTCAGCTCCAGCAACATCATAATTATATGGTCCGCGCTCCGTGGGATAGAAAGCCATATTAAAGACCGTCATATAGGTGGTCAACGCCGTACCAGATTGTTGCTTATAGGGGAACAGTTCTGGTTCGTACACGGCACGTGCATATGGTCTGGAAAGATCCTCTTCCGTAAGATTACGCGGAGTGGCATTCGTTCTGTTGTAGAACAGATTGTCAATAATATACCATGACATCAAGGCACGGTTATAGCCATAGGCCAACTGTCGGCGCGGGTTGTCAGAAATACTGGTAGGTTGCGCTTCTGGGAAGAGTTCCGGCTGGCCCTGCGGGGTGGATGCCAACACCCAGTTGGACATCGTTGAAAGATCTACTGATGACTTGGATGCCTCAAAATCATCTATATAGGTCGTTCCCACTTTTCCAATAGCCTTAGAGTGACCGGGTATAAAGTGGGCAAACTCGCCTTCCAAATTCAGATAGGATTTCGTGGTTGTACTATGGAACGTGATTTTATCCACCATCTTCGTCAGGAAAGGCACCTCGGTTTTATAGGCGAAATTCATGCCCCACACCACATTGTTAATCGGTTCGTCTCCATAATTGACCTTATTCGTTATGGGACGCTCCCGCAAATTCAAAAGAGTGGCTCCAATACTAAAGTCCTTAGAGAACATATAGTCGAAATTCACTCCGAACATACGTTGATCGGTGGAAGAGAACTGGTCATCGTTTTCCACGCTGATGGATATCGGTGTGCCGGAGTTGAGAACGCCCTGGTTCAAAATCGTCACCGTACCCATATCATAATTGACCGTATAATCCACATTCTCCACCAAAGTGATGCCACCTGCGGTTACTTTGACCGAACCGGGCGCAACATTAGTAGAGGAGAAATGATATTCGGAGCCATAGGAAGAACGATAGCTACCTTCCAAATAATATTTGTTTTTATTCGTGATCTGCTGAGCCATGGTCTTTGTCATCGTATACAAAGAGTCAAAGGCATAGAGATTGGCAAGATCAGCTTCATCGGGGTCGAACAAAGCACGCAGATCCTTACCGAACGGTTCCACCGTGGGGAAGAAAATTCGTCCGTTTGTAGCATTGATCGTACCGCCGTTGGTAGAGGCGCCGTCAATAAAGTCAAAGATTCCATCCGGCGTAGGATCCAACTGTTGGTTCAATCGATCCAGTCCAAACAAGCGAATCAAAGGGACACCCTTATTTCTACCCTGCGTAAAGAAGCCGTTGGCAATACCTTCCGCATCCCCTGTATAGAGAATATTCAAGCGGAATTTCTCTTTGGAAACCTGATAGGCGGATAGGTTATAGACATTCTTCATCATAAGTTTCCATAGAGGAGACTTCGTATTCAAGTTTGTGCTCTTCAACAATTTTACCCGAAGACAGTTAGGGGCTGAGACTTCGTTGGAAAATTCACCGACTTGATAAACCTTATCATCTCCTATCACGGTATATTGGAAGGCCACTGCCAAAACCTGGTCAGCCGCCAAAGCAGAGTTCAAGGATATAAAGCCCAACTTGGTATTCACGGTATATTCGCTGGGAGACAGCAGACGGGCACTTTCCACTTTTTCATAATTCTCACCGGCCTTCAATCCGATGGAGTGCATATTATTAGATACGGAGGAAAGGTTCCGGATAAGAGACGTATCAACCAGAGTAACGAGATTATTCGCATTGTTATCCGGATACTGGCCGCCGGCATAGGCCGGATTGTAAGACAAGCCTTGAAACTCCGGATTGGCCTCGCCCAAGTCCGTAAAGGCGACAATATTTCGATTATCGGTAGTGGCTGCGCCCACCGTTGTACGCCATACCTCAATCTTCGTAATGACGATAGGGGAACCTACCAAAGGCAGGGTGCTTAGATATTCATTATAATGGTCTCTAAAAAACTGACCAATAAAGAAGTGTCTGTTCTCTTCATACTCGTCCGCACGGAAATAGAAATCTTCTTCTTCTGCCCCACCAGTAATGTTGATCGTTTCAGAAGTACTGTTTTTCTGAGAGGCCACCGCCGTCACCACCAAATTACCGAATTTCAATTGCGTTTTTACACCGAAGAGGCTCTGACTACCCGTGATCAACGTACTATTCAGCGGCAGAGTCACATTACCAAACTCAATCAATTGGAGGATATCGTCCTCCTTTCCGGCATATTTTAGCTTTACCTTGTCCATATTATTGTCCAAGGTAAGTTCATCCGTCGTATAATTCAAATTAAACTCAATCTTATCACCGATTTTGGCAATAAGGTTCAGCTGGATATCCTCATCAAAATCAAACTGTATGTTACGACGTTGTTTTTCAGGAAGACTTTCGTTATCGATGCGCGAATACTTCACACCAAATTTCAATCCCAAATTACCAGACGGCCTGATGTCAATGGTGTTGCTACCGAAAATTCCCTCAAAGATATCCCCACCAATGTGAAGCTGAGGAATAAGTCCGCCGCCCTGACGGTTACCACCAGCATACGAATTACTATGCGCATGCCAATAATCGTCGATACTTTGGCGCAAATCGTAGTTAATATACTCATTCACATCCATATAGGCCCCAGGGCCAAAAGGTGTGCTACCCGTCATATACTGGAAGTTGTACGTATTGGTTGCAGGATCGTAATTGATCACCGTTCCCAACCCGGGAGGATTGTGAAGAGAGAACGGACTGATAAAGGAGTTATTCAATGGGTTGTTGTCCGGTTGCGGCACAAGCGGTGGATCCGTATCGGGCGGCATGAGGTTGCCCGTCGGGCAGCAGTAATCAGCTGGTGAGGTTGTCGGCAGAATAGTCTGTATAGCATAGGACTTCGCACTAAAAGCGAAAAAACATACAGCTACAAAAGCCAACCTAAAAATATATTTTATATATGAATCTTTCAATTTTTTCTTCGTACTACAATAGTTTCAAAGCCTTCTTAATCAGGTCTTCCACAGTTAAATTAATACCTTCCGCCTTGATAATCTTATCCAAAACGGATTCAGCGCCTGCCTTAGGAAATCCTAAAGCAATTAAAGCAGATAACGCTTCATATTTATTATTATTGTATGTAACAGAAATTTTTGCCGCCGTAGCCCATTCTGCCTTTTTGGTTTTATCCTTCAACTCGACAACCAGACGCTGGGCCGTCTTTCCGCCAATACCCTTTATTGCCTGAAGGGACTTAACATCTTCGGTGGCAATGGCATTCAGTGCTTCGCCCACACTCATTGACGACAAAATCAATCGAGCCGTATTAGGGCCAATCCCATTAACCGTGATGAGCAATTTAAATAGTTCGCGCTCTTCTTCTTCGGCAAAACCATACAGCACTTGCGCATCTTCCTTAACCAAATAGTACGTCAAAATCTTGACCGTATCTCCTTCGTTTCCAAGCTGGGAAAACGTCGCCAACGAAATATTCACATAGAATCCAATGCCGGCAGCGGTCTCCACTATCACGTAGGCTGGGTTCTTTTCAACTATCCTTCCTTTTATATAATTAATCATAAATATATAGGCTAATGAGCGGCAAAAATACAAAAAAGCTGTCAAGCAAAATCAACATTTCTCATAAGTGTTTAACGACTAATTGTTTAAAAAATATGACACACATCTGGTTCCTGGAAAGGGATCTCCTCTTCCAAACAATAGTCGCGCCATCTTTTTCGGTAATACTCCGACACAGTGCCATCGGCCACCACCTCATCAAACAGCAAAGCCTTTCGCACAGCATCCGGTTTCTGGGTAGGATTATGTTGAAGCAACAAAACGTCCACCTTAAGGGGATGACTTGTCGGATACAATCCGGACCTGCCTTTCAACAGGAAATATCTTCTTCCTTCAAACAGAATGAGAGGACCGTTTTTTTCAACAAACATCGTTTTATACTGGGGCGTATCAACGGGTACAAAAGTCATTTCCGCATGTCGCCTTCGCGCATGAGGTGCCATTGAATACTGATAATACGAATTTCCTTCCTCTCGGATAGAATCAGAGAAAACCACACACCGCGTTCCCGAACTAAAATCCAGCGCACTGACATTTTTAATATTATACACCACGGCCTCCGTTTTGCCAAGAATTTTCATCTTACGCTGTACAAAGCTACCGGAAAAAACCGCAAATACCGCCAGAGCTGTCCAAAGCAAGAATTTTCTGCGACTGCGTAGCATACAATATAATATTGTAAGAAAAACATATAGCAACAACACCTGACAAACAGAATAATCGATCTGCCGCGTAACCGCTCCGGGAAGATGCTCAATAAAAGTCACAATCACATTCATGGTACGAATTTCATGAATCAACAGCCAAGATGCCATCTTCATAAAAGCCGGAATAAATCCTATAGCCAACAAGGCAATGCCCGTCACCATGACTACAAAGGACAATGTGATAACGGAAAGATTGGCAAGCAGGAAATAATTCGGAAACTGGCCGAAATAATATATCGACAATGGGAAAGTGCTTAATTGCGCGGCAATGGAAACAGCGATGAGTTCCCCAAAATAATTTCCCACTTTAGTTCGGCAATGGTAGATTTCCGTTATCATCGGCTGATACAAGACAATGCCGAAGACGGCAAGATAGCTGAGTTGGAATCCGACTTCAAACAACAAAGGGGGACGAATGACCAATAATAAAAACAACGAGGCAAAAAGACTATGAAACACATTCGTACAGCGCCGCAGAAGGCTCCCCAATGTAACGAAAGTGAACATCGTTGCTGAACGAATAACAGAGGGGGACAATCCGGTAATATTGGCATAGAGCCAAATGACCAACAGCAGCAATACAGCCTTCATCCAACGGCCCGACTTAAAAAGATCCAAGGGTTTTAATAATGCGTTCAGAATCATAAAAATGATACCTACATGCATACCTGATACACACAGTATATGACTGACGCCCGCGGAGGCATAGGCCGCTTTCAGTTCAGGTTCCATAGTCTCGTCATTACCTAAAAGAATCGCATTGATTATCTCATATTCCCTACCCGACAAGCCAGCATTTTCGAATACGGAGGATAGTTTTCTTTGAACCTGATGCGCAAAAAGTTTCAACGGATTTCGCATCTTCTTCTCCATTATCATAAAGCCACCTTGGGCAACATATCCTGAATAAAAGATTCCTTTTTTTCGCATATAGCCTTTATAATCAAATGCATCAGGATTATTTGACGAGACTATGGGGTTCCATTGCGTAGCAACCAACAACACATCCCCATATTGAACTTTTGAAGCCTCCTCTGTCGGATTCAAATAAAGCAGCACCTTAGCGTTAATGGGATCTCCCTCCGCACTTCCCAACACTTCGGCCACGATTTTCACACTCCTTGCGCGAGGCTGTGGAAAATCCACCACTCGAACAAACCAAAAGGAATTTCTCTCCAATAGATTCGCCTCTTTGGAAGAAAAATGAGGATTTACGTAGTATCCCATTGAGGCTATTCCCATTAGTACAAAAGCAAATTCCATGAAGGAATCCTTCAATAGCCGCCATCTATAGCGCTTAATCAGCAGGAAAAGAGTCAAAAGGCACAATAAAATGCCGACAAGAAATAAGAATAATTGGCACGTTTTTATTGAAAATCGCCCATAATAAGCTAGTAGAACACCTAAAACATAGGGAACGAGTATTTTCAACAAGGGGTAATTGTCAAGTTTCATGGTATGTGGTTTGCGACAAATATAATAATTTCCCTTGTTCCGCAAGCCACAAAAAAAGCACCCTGACAGGTGCTTGGTACTGCGTACGAGAATCGAACTCGTATTGCAAGATTGAGAATCTTGATTCCTAACCGTTAGAAGAACGCAGCATTAGGGGGTGCTTAAAAAGCGGTGCAAAAATACACTTTTTTTGTTATACCGCAATTTTGCGATTTCATTTCATCAAATCATTGAATAACGCCTTATTACCGACCTTGTTGAATATAGTATTTTCGTTGTCGTCGGATAAGCTCGCACTGTTTCCTATTAATTGATTTTATAGCCGATCAGCACTTGCGCATTCAAATTGCGTTGCATAAAATTTTCACCAAAAAACTTTGCATTAGCCATATTCAGCATGCCTAAATCCAAATGAACACCTATATAGACCTTGGGGAAAGAATAACCCACTTCAGCCGAAAGTCCCATATCCAAACGATTAAACAGAGGGCCGTTTCCGATGAGGTGTTTTTGAGAATACTCATCAACATCCTCTTTTATATAATAGTATTTGTTACCTACCATAAAGGGATTCATATCCGCATTTAGAAGGAAATTGCCCCCTGGCGTCAGCACCGCGGACGAGGAATAGTGTAGTTTACCACCCATGGCGACATCGGCAAAGAGGCCGACGCCGAAAGTCCAATGCCTTTCATCGGTACCGAGATGATAGTGAAACATGACTGGCAGTTTCATCCGGTGGAGTGTATATTTAGTATCGGCGGCAATAGAACGACTGGTATCATTCATATTGAAACCGGCATAATTAGTTTCTCCCACCCGTTGCAGGGAATAATACAACCCAGTCTGCAGAAAGCAGTTGTCTTTCAAGCGAATATCTACCGCCAAACCGGCAACCGCACCGATTTTCATGGCATACGTAGAGGCGTTTCCGTTGGGATGGATAGCAGATACAGACGTCTTAGGAACCCAAAAAGCGGTACCGCCTGCTCCAACGCGAAGACCCACCTGCACACGTTGGGATTCCGTTTGGGCAATCAACATCACACTGCAAAGCAAAAGTGCCAGCAGTGAAAAAAATCTTTTCATTACGAGAGCAGTTTAATTTCAACGCCTTCCTTATCAGTCACATGACCTATCACGAAAGCACGCTCACCTAAATCCTTAAACATGGCCAGTACCTGATCCTTATCAGCGGGATCCACCACCAAGACCATCCCTATACCCATATTGAAAATATTAAACATCTCACGATGATCCACCTTGCCATATTTTTCCAAAAACGGGAAAATAGCCGGCATCTCCCAGGAGCCTTCCTCCACAAAGATTCCCTGTCCTTCATGAAGAACACGAGGAATATTCTCATCGAAGCCTCCTCCCGTGATATGACAAATAGCATGAATATTCACTTTATTCAAAACTTCCAACACAGGACGAACATAAATACGCGTAGGTGTAAGCAATACATTGCCCAACGTATCTGGAAGCGTATCGTATTGTTTATGAAGATCAAGTTGATTGTCCTTTAGGACGATTTTGCGCACCAGAGAGAAGCCATTGGAATGGACGCCAGAGGAGGCCAATCCGATAAGCAGGTCGCCAACCTTAACCTGAGAGCCGTCAATAAGCTTTGATTTTTCCACAGCACCTACCGTAAAGCCCGCAATATCATATTCGTCTTCCGTGTACATATCAGGCATCTCAGCAGTTTCGCCACCGATGAGGGCACAGTTGGAGAGCACACAGCCATCGGCAACACCCTTCACAATCTGTTCAATCTTGGAGGGTTCGTTTTTACCTACGGCAATATAGTCTAAAAAGAATAACGGGGCAGCACCTTGTGCGAGCACGTCGTTCACGCACATAGCCACGGCATCCTGTCCGATGGTATCATGTTTATCCATCATGAATGCCAATTTGAGTTTAGTGCCGACGCCATCCGTACCGCTGACGAGAATGGGTTCTTTATAATTCAAAGAGGCGAGATCGAACATACCGCCGAAACTGCCAATATTGCCCATCATACCGGGTCTGTTCGTCCGGGAAATGTGTTTTTTGATTAAGCGAACGGATTCGTATCCTGCTTCCAGGCGTACACCTGCTTCTTCGTATGACTTTGCCATAGTATTGAATTTGTTAAGTTAAATAATCAACATTGCATCACCGTAAGTTAAGAATCTATACTTTTCGGCAACGGCCTCCTTATAGGCACGCATCACGAAATCATAGCCGCCAAAGGCAGCCACCATCATGAGCATAGAGCTTTGGGAAGCATGGAAATTGGTGACCATGGCGTTACCCACCATGAATCGATAGGGAGGATATATGAACTTGTTGGTCCAGGTATCCTCTTTGCCGTTCATCTGCGTCGTCTTAACATGTCCGTTGGCATACACGGAAGATTCCAAAGCCTTCGTTGTGGTAGTGCCCACCATCACAATTTTATGCCCGGCATCCTTTGTCTCATTGATCATATCGGCCACGTCGGTTGGTATGATCATGCGTTCAGAATCGGATTTATGTTTGGAAAGATCTTCCACATCGATGTCAATGAAATTGCTCAAGCCGGCATGAAGTGTGACATAGGTTCTTTCAATGCCTTTCAGTTCCATTCGCTTCAGCAATTCGCGACTGAAGTGGAAGCCCGCGGCGGGAGCCACCACGGCACCTTCCTCCGTAGCATAAATAGTCTGATAATATTCCTCATCCTCTGGAACAATGCTACGTAGGCGCTGAATATCCTCTGGGACCGGAGTAGTACCGATGTCCATTAGTTTTTGTTTGAAGGCAGCATGATCACCATCAAAAAGGAAACGCAGCGTACGGCCACGAGAAGTAGTATTGTCTATAACCTCGGCAACCAAGCTATCGTCCTCACAGAAGCAGAGCTTATTGCCAATACGAATTTTGCGGGCCGGATCCACCAACACATCCCACAAACGACTTTCCTCATCCAGTTCGCGCAAAAGGGTAACGCGAATTTTGGCACGGGTTTGTTCCTTCTCGCCATAAAGCAAAGCTGGGAACACACGAGTGTTGTTCATCACAAAAAGGTCACCTTCGTCAAAATAATCGATAATGTCCTTGAAAAGTTTGTGCTCGATAGTTTGTGTCTTTCTGTCCAAAACCATCAAACGGGCCTCATCGCGTTCGGGTGTGGGATACAGCGCTATTAAATCCTGAGGCAGGTAATACTTAAATTCTGATAACTTCATTGTAAAAAATTTCGGCCTGCAAAGATACAATAAAAAAGGGCGCTTGTCAAGTCCCTTTTTTATAAAGTTATAAAATACTAATTAATCCCTTCTAAGCCGCTGATGATTAAGGAAACGAAGCTCTTGACCAATGGCACGTACCCGTTCTGTCGTTTCCGGTGTAAAGAAAGTTTCCGAAACTTTTTCCTCCAAATAATCCACAGCCAGATCATTGGGATGGCACAAATCCTTTGCATAGAACCGATAGTCACGAAGATCGTCCATAAGGAACTCATAGGCCGGGAAATAAAAAGTATTTTCATTGTCCACCAACTTATCCACCGCCAACAGCAGCACCGATTTGCTCAGCGTATTTTCATGCATGCCGTCGCCCGTATGGCGAACGGGACTGACCGTGAAAATGATCTTCATCTCAGGTCTGCATTCGTGCAGCATTTGGATAGTCGTATTCCATTGGGAGACAATTTTTTTGACATCCAGGCGAATGCGGTCAAACTTATTATTTGGAATCTTATGGCAGTTTGAAACAATCAAATCACGAGGGATAAACTTGTAGCAGAAAGCCGTACCAAACGTAATAAACAGATAATCCGTGCGACGAAGGAATTCCGAAGCCTTAGCCAATTGCTCGTCAATATTCCGTTCAAATACATCGAAATTCTCTCTAGAGAACCTTCCATGATGGGCAAAACTAACCCATAGTTCATGCGTTTTGTAGAAATAGCGATCTTTGTCGAAAGTTTCGGGATGCATAAGCAGCCGCAACGCATGATCAATAGAAATAGGATTAAACAACACGCCGAAGGGATTGGAGCAGACATCAAAGCGGTGTCTGCCAAAATAATTTCCCATATTGTCTGAAAAACAAGATCCCAGCAGCATGATAGATTGGCCATAATCTATCTTGAAGGGGAACTGAGGCGCGGGTATATTGGCACGAAACAACATAACGTTACTTTTATTTTGGAATGATGAGTTTTGCAAATTTCAATAAAAGGGTTTTCGCTCCGACGGTGTCAAAAATAACGTGAGCCTTCATGTCGGGGCCGGATCCCTCTGTTCCCATGACTTTACCATAGCCGAATTTAGCATGATAAACTCGAACACCGGGTTGAATCTGTTCGTTGGACGCCAGACTGCCGACTTGGTCCAGTTGTACTTCTGTCTTGGTCTTCACCACCGGCTTGGCGGCAAAAGTCGAATGGGAAGGAGAATGAGTAGTTGTTGTTGAACTGGCGCTGACTGGACGGAGATTGCGACGAGGTTGCGACCAATCCGAGTCTTTCGTACGGGCAAAGGTTCCCTTTCCTTCGGAAGCCTTCTGCGTCACTTTCAGAAAATTATCGGGAATCTCCTCCAAGAAACGACTATCCTCACAAAACTGCAAAGAGCCAAAGCGGTAGCGCGTCTGCGCACAAGTCAGGGTGACCTTCTTACGCGCACGCGTCAGAGCCACATAGAACAATCGACGTTCTTCCTCCATCTCCTGGCGGGAATTGGCACACATGGACGAAGGGAAGAGGTTCTCCTCCAAACCTGTGATAAACACATAGTCAAATTCCAAACCCTTAGCTGAATGAATCGTCATCAACTTCACACGGTCGTCTTCTTCATCCGCAGTATTTTCTTCTTCATCGCTAAGTAGCGCAATGGATTCCATAAAATGGTCAAGGGATGGAAAATATTCCTCCATAATTTCTCCTGTCCGTTCGTCAAAACTGCTTTCTGGATCTTTCTCGGTAAAGCCCTTCATGGCATCCAGCAATTCCTCCACATGTTCCACGCGTTCCTTTTCCTCGGAATTTTCCTTGAGCACTTTGGCGATGCCGGTTTTTACGATAATGAGTTTGCCCAACTCATAGGCATCGATTTTCTGAATCTGAGCTGAGAAACCCTTGATCATATCGGCGAACTCGGTCAGCTTTGCCAAAGTAGGAGCATTTACCTCCAATGCATACTGACGGGGGTCATTGACCACTTCCCAGAAATGCACCCCTTTTTCCAAAGCCGTATTAGCTATTCTGGAAATCGTCGTATCGCCAATACCGCGCATCGGATAATTAATGACACGACGAAGGGACTCCTCGTCATAGTGATTCAGCGTCAATCTGAAATAAGCCAACACATCCTTGATTTCCTTTCGTTTATAGAAAGACAATCCGCCGTAAATTTTATAAGGGATGTGGCGTTTCACCATCGCTTCTTCCAATGTACGGGATTGGATATTAGTTCTATAGAGAATGGCAAACTGCCGATTGGAGGCATGTTCGTTCATTTTAGTTTCAAAAATGGCATTGGCTACCGCAAACGCCTCCTCATTATCGCTGGCAGAACGAATCAGCGTGATTTTGTCGCCAGGTTCGTTGCTAGTCCAGACATCCTTCGGCATTTGGTCCTTGTTGTACTTGATAATGGCATTGGCGGCATTGACAATGGTCTGGGTGGAACGGTAGTTCTGTTCCAGCTTGTAGATATGAGCATCTGGGTAGTCGCGCTTGAAATTCAGGATATTCTGAATATCCGCTCCACGGAATCCGTAGATACTTTGGGCATCATCGCCCACCACACAGATATTCTGATTCTGCGCCGCCAGTTTCTTGATGATGAGGTATTGGGCGAAATTCGTATCCTGATACTCATCTACCAGAATATAATTGAAACGATTCTGGTATTTATAAAGCATATCTGGGAAATCGCGCAGGAGGACATTCATAAAATACAGAAGATCGTCAAAGTCCATCGCGTCAGCATTACGCAGGCGACGGTTATAAGCAGCAAAAATATCCGCCACCATCGGTTTCCCCGCTGCGCGATCAGCCGCAACAATCTCATGGTTCTCCGCATATTCCTGTGCGGAAAGGAGATTTGACTTTGCACTAGAACTACGATTCAGCACAAAGGAAGGCGTGTATATTTTGGGATCCAAATTCATATCCTTCACAATATTTTTTATCAATGATTTTGAATCCTCTGTATCATAGACAGTAAGGTTATGGGTAAAACCGAGTTTGTCGGATTCAGCACGAAGAATTCGATAGAACACAGAGTGGAAAGTCCCCATGGTTACAGCCTTAGCCACATCGCCACCCACAAGGTCCACAATTCGGGAACGCATTTCCGCAGCCGCCTTGTTGGTAAAAGTCAGCGCCAAGATACGATATGGATTTATTTTACAAGCAAGCATATAGGCAATTCGATAGGTCAGCACACGGGTTTTACCGGAACCGGCGCCCGCCAACACCATAATGGGGCCATCAATTTGTCTTACTGCCAATTGCTGTTGGTCATTAAGTTGTGATAAAATAGATTCTTCTCTTGTCATGGATATTCAAATGAGGCGGCAAATGTACTATTTTTTTAGGCTCAAAATGTTAGTATTTTGTTAATAAGTTTATAGGATATGTTTATGATTTAAGAAAACATTCGTTATTTTTGTCCCGTGTTTCCACTTTACCGAGGTAACCGGTAAGTCCCACCTATATCCACGAAAACACAATATTCCCACCTTTTAATTTGGCAATTACTCATTTGCAAATCCGGTTACCTCATTTTTTTGTATTTTTGCAC
>JAZRYC010000106.1:0-2611 GCA_045600525.1 Bacteroidales bacterium | reverse complement strand
ACGCAAATCGCCTCACGCATTGCTTCCTTCGATTCTTGGAAACCCCCAAGACCCTTGATTTTCCTGCCTTGGTCCCGTAGCTCAGCAGGATAGGGCATTCGCCTCCTAATACTCCGCTCGACGCTCGCCAAAGTCTTTTCTGAAAAAAAGGCGCTGAGTTCGAAAGCGACCTGGCTTGAACTGCAAAAGATGGCAAAACTGGTAGACCTTGTTCAAACCGCCTGACGCCATTATTAGCAGAAAGCCGAAAAAGTATTAGCAGAACGGTCGATTATTAGCAGAAATCCGAACCTTGAAAATGCCGAAACCCCTTGATATTCCTTACTTGGTCCCGTAGCTCAGCAGGATAGAGCATCCGCCTCCTAAGCGGAAGGTCGCGCGTTCGAATCGCGCCGGGATCGCCAAAAAGCCCCTTGTTTCTCACCAAACGGTGTCGGATTAGGGGGCTTTTTTTACTATTTTTTTCATCTCCCTATGTTAAGTTGTACCAATCGATTGGGACAGGCTCATCAGAACCTTTACCATCGTGGGATCATTGAGAATCTTAATCAGCTGTGCGGGATCGACACCGGCTGCAGTTGCCTGTTCTGTAACGGCATCCATTTTTTTCTCAGTTGACGGTGCCTTTTCAGCCCCTTTTCCAGCATAGAAAGCTTCTTCCATCAACTGAGCATTGGTCTGACGACCTTCGTCCAGAATGTGGGAATACTGGTCCGTAACCATCGTTGCCTGAGCGTGACCGGAATCTCCCTGAACTGCCTTGATGTCGCCTCCGTTAAGTTTCAATTTGTAGGTAATGCTGGAATGACGGAGACTGTGAAAGACGACTGGAGGCAGATCATTTTCCTTGATAAGGCGTTTCATAGCATCGCGAATGCGAGTTCCTTCTGCTGGCGTTCCAAGAGGCGATGTTATGACCAAATTATAATGCGTGTATTCTCTTCCAAGGGCATTTTTTATCTTATCCTGATCCATCTTCCATGAAACAAGCATCTCAGCAACAGTCTTAGGAAGAAAAACCTTACGGATACTGGAAAGTGTCTTGGGCTTCTTCAGTACAAGTACGGTCTTGTTATGATTACCCTGCTCCGGAAAGCGGAAGATGATATCCTTTTCTTCAAGCGCGTCAACAGCAGTTTTGTTGACCCTTTGAAGTTCCTTGACTACATGAATGGAGGCTTTCCCTTCCAAAATGCTCTTTTCTGAAATATCAATGTTATCCCAGGTCAATCCAAGCAATTCTCCCAATCTAAGGGAACATGCGAATGAAAGATTCAGGCAAAGCTTTAACCTATCATCGTCACAGCACTCGATTGCATGAAACAGGGTCTGAGAATCCCAGATTTCTCTCGTTTGGCTATCAACCTTTGGAAGAGTTGCAAGGCGAGCAGGATTTCTCTCGACCAGTTCCCATTTTTCAGTTTGATTGAACGCGCTGCGCAGGAGGTTATTGATCTTCTTTATCGTGCTTGGCGTTATGAAGCGGGTCTGCTGTTTTCTGCGGCCCATATTATTGTTGTTCACCGCGGGACTTTTCAGCATGGTCTGATAAATGCGTTCCAGAGTTCGTGGCGTGATATCCTGTAATGTGAGATTCCCAAAGTGCGGTTCAATATAGTTCTTGATCAACCCCATATTGCTGGAATACATAGATACAGACCATTTCGTTTTTCCATAAAGATCCACATATTCTCTGAGCAACTCGTGCAGCGTGGTACATTTGGGAATCTCATAATCGCTAATTTCCTTCATGTACTCAATTTCCTGCTTCCTGTTCTTCGCTTCAGCATAGGTCGCAAAAGATTCCCATTTCTGATGGCGCTTACCATCATTGCCGTCAGTATATGCGACTACACAGAATTTATTTCCTCTCTTAACAATCGATGCCATGTGTGATATCCTCCATTATTCTTTCTGGTCAGATACTTGACCGTCACTAAAGTTCGTCATCCACTGGTACAGGCTTTCTACAGGAACAAACCATGACTTTCCATGTTTTTCTGCTGCAAGTTCTTGATAATCAGCAATCATTCTTCTGACTTCATAATCCTCGAGGCCCAAACATACCGCAGTTTCATGGACACTGAGAAATTCCTTTCCATCTCGAATCATCTTCAAGATGGTATCTTTTTGACGTTGGAGTTTGATTTGCTTTTGTTCATCCGGCGATCTGTCGGAGAATTTCACATACGTATTCTGCGATTGATACCAGCGTTCAAAGCTCTCCAGCGTAACTCTGGGGCGATCAGCAACACGGATCAAAACTATACCTGCTTCTCGATGCCTGACAATTCTCCATGCCTCATGTTGATCTACCCCCAAAAGGCGACTTATATCCGGAACGGTGAGCGATAGGTCCTTTAGCATCTGATCCGCAACTCTGTCTTCCGCCTTGCGGTAGTGGGTCTGTTTGGCATACCATGCATCAAAATCGACTCGCTTGATCCAGAATTTGTTGTCTATATACACAGTTGTAATATTCTGTCTCCGGACTTGATCACGGAACGTTTCTGTATTTAAGCCCAGAATCTCAGCAGCCTCATGAATAGTGTAGTACATCTCATGAATCCGCCGGCCTGGTTCCGGTCCATTTACTTTGCGGTAGTGAGTC
>JAZRYC010000105.1:0-6024 GCA_045600525.1 Bacteroidales bacterium | reverse complement strand
TGTACCATCAATAATATCTTTGAATGCGGAAACAGGAAGGTCATTACCACATTGAGCAACCATTGGACGCATAACCTTGTTGATGAATTCAGGATCGTCAGGGTTGTTTTCGAATTGGAAGTCTGTGGTGCAATCGAGTTTAGCCCAAGTAGCAGGGATGTCAACTTTAGTGATTTCGCCACCGCGGTCAACAGCTGCATAGTTCATATTGACAACGTCTTCACCTTTCTTGCCGTAAGATTTAACGATGAATTTCTTCATTTGTTCAACAGCGAGGTCGTAAGGGATAACGCCGGAGATCTTGAAGAATGCAGATTGAAGGATGGTGTTGGTACGGTTGCCCAAACCGATTTCGCCAGCAATCTTGGTAGCATCAATGATGTACATATTGATGTTGTTCATTGCCAAATATTTCTTCACGAAATCAGGGAGGTTCTTCTTGGTTTCAGCAACGCTCCAAGGAGAGTTGTACAAGAAGGTACCGTTTTTCTTCAAACCGCGCAAGCAGTCATATTTCTTCAAATAAGAAGGAACGTGAACAGCTACGAAGTCAGGTGTACCTACCAAGTACGGAGCGAGGATAGGTTGGTCACCGAAACGCAAGTGAGAGCAGGTGTAACCACCAGACTTCTTGGAGTCATAGTCGAAATAGGCTTGGCTGTATTTGTTGGTGTTGTCACCAATGATCTTGATAGAGTTCTTGTTAGCACCTACGGTACCATCAGCGCCGAGGCCGTAGAATTTAGCTTCGAATGTGCCCTTAGGAAGGATGGAGATTTCCTTACCAACTTTGAGGGATTTGTGTGTAACATCGTCGTTGATACCAACGGTGAATTGGTTCATCGGCTTGTTGGAAGCGAGGTTCTTGTAAACAGCGAGGATGTGAGCAGGAGTCGTGTCTTTGGAAGAAAGACCGTAGCGACCGCCGATGATCATCGGGTTGAGTTCGCTGTTCTTGAAAGCTTCAACAACATCGAGGTACAAAGGATCTCCGTTAGCGCCTGGTTCTTTGGTTCTGTCGAGAACGCAGATTCTTTCGACAGTCTTAGGCATAACAGCCATCAAATATTTAACGGAGAACGGACGATACAAGTGAACGGTGATGAGACCGAGTTTCTTGCCGCTCTTGTTTTCCTTATCGATGACAGTCTTGATAACGTCGTTGATAGAGCCGATAGCTACGATTACGTCGGTAGCGTCAGCAGCGCCGTAGAAGGTGAAAGGAGCATAGTCACGACCGGTGATTTTGCTCATTTTCTTCATATATTTAGCTACGATATCAGGAAGAGCATCGTAGTATTTGTTTTGCAATTCGCGGGTCTGGAAATAGATGTCGCCATTTTGAGCGGTACCGCGGGTTACAGGGTGTTCAGGGTTGAGAGCACGTTCGCGATATTCGTTGAGGGCTTTCCAGTTGACGAGTTTCTTAACGTCATCTTGGTTGGTGACTTCCACTTTCTGGATTTCGTGAGAAGTACGGAAACCATCGAAGAAATGAACGAAAGGAACGCGGCCTTCGATAGCAGCGAGGTGAGCAACAGGAGCGAGGTCCATAATTTCTTGAACGGAGCTTGTTGCGAGCATAGCGAAACCGGTTTGGCGAGCACTCATCACGTCGGCGTGGTCACCGAAGATAGAGAGAGCTTGAGCAGCCAATGCACGAGCGGATACGTGGAAAACGCCAGGAAGCAATTCGCCAGCGATTTTGTACATATTCGGAACCATCAAAAGGAGACCTTGGGAAGCGGTGTAGGTGGTGGTGAGAGCACCAGCTTGCAAAGAACCGTGAACGGCGCCAGCAGCACCAGCTTCGGATTGCATTTCGACAACCTTTACGTTTTCACCAAAGATGTTTTTTCTGCCGCCTGCACTCCATTCGTCGATGTATTCTGCCATCGGGGAAGAAGGGGTGATAGGGTAAATAGCGGCAACTTCACTGAACATGTACGCAACGTGAGCTGCAGCGCAGTTACCGTCGCAAGTCATAAATTTTTTTTGTGCCATAATAAAATTTATTTGTAATTATTGTTGGTAATTGTTGCAAGTTATTGACTATTAGCTATTAGCAATCTGCTATCAGTTTAGCCGTAAAAAGCGCGCAAAGGTAACAAAAAAAACAATACTTATTCTATCCAAGTCATTTCCGAACGGACGATTTTCCACTCGCCGTTTTCCTTCTGCATAATCGTCTCCCCACCCTCATAGCCAAAGCGGAAAATTGCTACGGCACGTTGCACTGCGCAGGTGTTCCCTTTATTTGATTTGGACTTTCCCTTTTTCTCCTGTCTCTTCACCCGTTTCCATATCTATGGCAGGAATCATTAGAAAAACTTTCGCCGGGCACGAGATTTTTGCCGTCCTCTGAGTTTGCACTCCGTTCTTTTTGGTAATTAGTCCCGAAATGTATGCGGTGTCTTGAACTTTCAAACTGATGACATTTAAACTATTATTCACAACATTTGCGATTTCAGCAGTTAGTCCAGCGGTATTGAAATTACCGACCCCGCCATTGTAAATGTCCACATCGACAACGTTTCCAGTGACTTTCACATTGCCCGTACCCTCATTTTTCAGACGAAACTCGTTAGCCGAGACATCCTTTAAAACCAAATTGCCGGCACTCTTTTTTTTCAAAAACAGTTTGTCAGCGGCAACGTTCCCAAATACCATATTTCCAGCGCCACCAATGTTAATAGTTACTTTGTTGTTTGGTGTTATTCCACCGATTTCCGCGACTTCAAAGTTGCCTGCGCCACCAAGTTGCATCACTGCATCATCTGCCTGGCATTTTTTGATGTTAAGATTTCCAGCGCTTTTGGTGGTAATCACTAGGTTGTTGCGCATTTGCAACTCGTTGAGGAAGTCGAAGATCCCATTGACTGCTATTTAGAAGAGATTCTTTCCCAAGACGCAACGGGAATTTCTGGTAATATTTGTATATTTGCCGCCGTTTGAAATTATGATGACTCGCAACATTCTTTATGGTATTGCCCGAATACGGCGTTTTATTCGCAAGCACTTCAGTCAGCGAACGATTATACTGCTACTCAGTTTTGTCATCGGGTTATTGGGTGCTACGGCGGCCATCGTCATCAAAAACCTTCTTTATCTCACCACGCGTGCATTGAGTCATGCCGATCCTAATAATAGTATCAACTATTTTTACCTCGTTTTCCCTCCTATTGGTATCATACTGACCTTGATATTTGTGCGTAAAGTCGTTAAGGACAATCTCAGCCATGGGGTGAGTATCGTATTGAAGGCTATCGGTAAAAGTGACGGTAAGCTCCGTCTGCACAACGTATATTCATCTATGATTTCCAGTGCCATTACTGTGGGTTTCGGTGGCTCAGTGGGATTGGAGGCGCCGATGGTTCTGACAGGGTCGGCCATAGGTTCAAATATGGGCAAATTGTTCCGGCTTAATGCCAAGCAGACGACACTGCTCTTAGCCTGTGGCTCGACAGCAGCCATGGCTGCAATCTTCAAAGCCCCTATTGCCGCTATTGTTTTTACTTTTGAAGTCTTAATGCTCGACCTTACCGGTGGAGCTTTGTTGCCTCTACTGATTTCCGCGGCCACTGGGACAGTGATGTCCATATTCTTCCTAGGACGCAATGTCATGTTCGACATCCACACCACACAGGAATTTTTCCTCTCTCGAATACCCTTCTACATTATTCTTGGCTTGCTGTGCGGTTTGCTTTCCGTTTATTTCCTGCGCCTTTCTCGCTGGTTGGAAAAACAGATGAAGAAAATTCGTAAAATATACCTTAGAGCCATTATCGGAGGTGTTTTTCTTTGTTTGTTAATATATCTTTTTCCTGTATTCTATGGAGAAGGATACGATCATATCAACATGTTGATCAATGGTAACTATCCGGGAATATTTGCCAAATCACCTCTTTACGACATTTGCGAGAACCGTGTTCTGTTTTTTGTGGGAATTGCCGGTATCATCCTTCTTAAAGTATTTGCCACAACCTTTACTACTGCGTCTGGTGGCATTGGCGGTGTGTTTGCGCCTACCTTGTTTATCGGCGCCTTCACGGGATTTTTTGTAGCAGGTCTGTCCAATCACCTTTTAGGAACAAACCTTCCCTACGTCAATTTCATTCTTGCCGGCATGGCTGGCATCATGACTGGCGTGATGCAGGCTCCTATGACCGCCATGTTCCTCATTGCCGAACTTTCTTCCGGGTACACGCTGCTGATCCCACTGATGATTACTGCCGCCTGTTCCTATATCTGCGTGCATCCCTTTGAAAAATACTCCGTATATACCCGGCCCATTGCCGAAAAGGGTGTGCTGAAGACGCACAACAAAAACAACTTTGCCCTTCGCAAATTACAATGGGGAAACTTCATTGATACCGACATACTCACTATTCCCAATCATAGTTCTCTACGGCAATATGTTGA
Source organism: Bacteroidales bacterium (assembly GCA_045600525.1). Lineage (GTDB taxonomy): Bacteria > Bacteroidota > Bacteroidia > Bacteroidales > WCHB1-69 > F23-D06. The sequence goes on along the minus strand of JAZRYC010000105.1, from coordinate 1,602 downwards.
TGTCATTGCGCACAGCAAGCGCAATCTCTTTGTCGTCACCGATGATAATGATATATTCTCTGGATTATTGGTGATGGACGATCACCGCGACGTCATCTTCAAACCTGAATTATACGATCTTGTCAGGGTGGAAGATCTTATGATTGAACCTGAAGAATTTATCTTTGAAGATGACACAGCCGCCGTTGCTTTGGAAAAATTCAAACGAACGGGAAATTTCAATATGCCCATTATCACTAAAGATCGAAAATACATCGGATTCCTCTCACGCGCCAAATTTCTTACCGAATATCAGAATTTTGTAGCCAAAGAGTCGGAAGACTAAAACATATCTCTAATTATAAAACGTCTATTATGCAAGCACTGAATACTCCCATACCAGGACTACTTGTTTTGGAACCCAAAGTCTTTAAGGATGAACGGGGCTATTTCTTTGAAAGTTACAATGAAAACAGTCTTACCGAATTAGGCATTCGGGAACATTGGGTGCAAGACAACCAATCCTGTTCCCAGAGAGGTGTTGTGCGTGGACTTCATTTCCAAAGGCCTCCTTTTGCGCAAGCCAAGTTGGTGCGCATTCTCAAAGGAGCTGCCATAGACTTTGCCGTAGATATCCGCAGGGGAAGCCCGACATACGGTCAATATTATTCCGTTCTGCTCACAGAAGACAACTTCCGACAATTCTATATTCCCGCAGGTTTCGCCCATGGATTTGCCGCATTAGAGGACAACACGTTGTTTTTTTACAAATGCTCAAACTTCTATAACAAAGATTCCGAGGGCAGCATCCGCTTTGACGATCCGGACCTCAAAATTGATTGGCAGGTACAGCATCCCTTAACTTCTGCAAAAGATACTGAAGGGCCCTTTTTTAAAGATTTTGAATCTCCTTTTATATACTAAAAACGCAGACAGAGAGAACGAGTTTTCATGGTCAAACTTTTGATTTTCGATTTAGACGGGACACTTCTCAATACGCTTGAAGATCTTGCAGACGCAGCAAACCATGTGTTGGAAGAACATGGTTTTCCTACTCATCCTGTAGATGCCTATCGCTATTTCGTGGGTAACGGCATGCCCACCCTTATCACACGCATTCTGCCTGAAGGATATAAAACAGGATCCATATATGAAACATGCTTTCATGAATTTTTGGACTACTACACCCTCCACATGCATGATAAAACCAGTGTTTACGAAGGTTTGACAGAAACATTGGAAATCATACAATCTAAGGGCATAAAACTAGCTGTGGCTACCAACAAGATACATTCCGCCATTGCGCCGCTAATGTCTGACTATTTCCCTTCCATTCAGTGGGCATCTCTCATCGGCCAGCGAAAAGACATTCCCGTCAAACCCCATCCGCAAATTGTGTACGACATCCTTGAAGAGACTCATTGTGATAAAGAGGAAACGCTTTATCTTGGTGACACCTCAGTGGACATGGTGACAGCCCATCGCGCCGGTCTCAAGGCCATTGGTGTTCTTTGGGGCTACCGCCCTCGTACGGAATTACAGGAATCAGGCGCTGACTATATCATCTCACATCCATCGGAACTTCTCCGTATCATTGAATAAACGCTGGATGTAGATTAGTTT
>JAZRYC010000104.1:0-11389 GCA_045600525.1 Bacteroidales bacterium | reverse complement strand
GTGTGACTATTACTTACAAAATTAATGGCAATGGACAACTTGTTATCCGTGACCTCACCGGACGCGACCTCTATCGTCAGGATGTGAACGCAAAGGGTAAAACGTTTGTTAATACTAGCTCTTTCGCTCCCGGCATCTATTTCTATGGGATAGAAGAAAAGGGTAGAATGGTCTGCTCTAAGAAAATGATGATTAAGTAACATCGATTTTGCCACCTCTTTTTGAACATCATGGTCTAACCGTTTCGGAGTTCAGCACGGAGCTTGTTCCCAAGCCGAACAATGTTGCCGTGGTGGTGGTTTGCGTCATCCTGCTTTTGCTTACATTGGCGACAGTGCTATATCGTCGTAAGATGAACTGCCTGATTCGCTCACTCTTTTCGCAACGTTATTATTCTCTTTTGATGAGAGAGAGTAAGGTGCTGGAAGAGAGAATCTTCCTCCTGCTCTTACCGATGTCCCTGCTGACGTTTGCCCTGACTGCCTCCGTGATCGCGCAACGGTATTTTCCGGTTATGTTGGAGAAATTGACCTTCACCGGTACCTTCGGCATCTTCTGTCTGGCGTTTCTGCTGCTCTATTTCTTTAAGTTCCTATGTACGGTGCTTTATACGTATCTATTTGACCATCAAAAGGAACGCTATTCTATGAATCTGTATAAGTTCGTGTTTGTCTGCGTTGCGGCCATTATCCTTCTGCCCTTCCTGTTGGTGGTGATCTTTGTTGGGAAATATCAATGGATATATGCCTATATCCCTTTGTTTTTGGGCTTGTTTGGCTTGCTGTTCTATAAATTGATGAAAATTAATCCAAAGAATATCAATTTATTTCATTTTTTTATCTACTTTTGCACGCTTGAAATCTTACCCTATCTGGTGCTCGTAAAAGTTATTTCAATTACATGTTAATCAGAAGGTTGAGTTGTTTGTTAGGCTATTAAACAACGTGCGACAATGAGAATAAAAAACATCCTGATTTCCCAAAATGCGCCTGCGGATTTTGAAAAATCTCCCTATGCGGAACTGAAGCGCAAGTATAGTATCAATATTGATTTCTATAAATTCTTTAAGATAGATAATGTCACGGCGATTGATTTTCGTAAGACGAAAGTGAATATTCTCGATCATCAGGCTGTTGTCTTTACTAGCAAAAACACGATTGACCATTTTTTCATGCTCTGTCAGGACATGAGATTGGACATTCCGGAGACTATGAAATATTTCTGCTCTACTGAAGCGGTAGCCTTTTATTTGCAGAAATACATTCAATACCGCAAGCGTAAGATCTTTTCCGCCAAAGATAGTAATATCGGCAGTTTGAATGAACTTCTTCTGAAGAATAAAGAACTGAAGATGCTTATTCCCTGTGGACCGGATGGCGCCTCCGCGCAGATGTTGGATTTTATGAGCCAGAAAGGCATCCAATATGACCAGGCTGTGGTGTTTACCACTTCCCCTGCCAATTTGGCCGACGACATCGATATCCAAAAGTACGACATGATTGTGATGTTTAGTCCGAACGGAGTGAAATCATTGCAGGTGAACTTCCCTGATTTCCAACAGGGAGAGGTCGCTTTTGCCGCTTTAGGCACGGCTGTGGTGTCCGCATTGGAAAGTGCGGGTTGGCAAGCCCAGGTAGTTGCCCCGACAAAAGACTATCCGTCTATTACTGACGCTCTGGATGCTTTTTTGAAGGAATATGCTACCCGCAGAAGATAAGAAGAATTTTCCACCTCAAGAACATCTTAAATCGTCTTTGCTAATTAAATGTCTTATAGACGATAACAACGTTCTGTACAACTATCCGATCAAATGCTATTATCGGATTGCAGACAGTACGCCTGCATCCCGTATTCAGTTGGCCGTTGTCACGCCGAAACGTCGTTTCCATCATGCAGTGGATAGAAATCGCATCAAGCGCCTGATGCGTGAAGCCTACCGTTTCCATAAATCGATGTTCCTCTCATCTTCCCCGTATGATTTGCAGATGTGCTGGGTCTTTGTGGGTAAGGAGCTCCCTTCTTTGTCGCAAGTGGAGAAATCGGTTAATGAGATTTTTGCTAAGTTGTCGCAACTCAAACCCAAGTGTGATGCTGCGAAAAATTTATAATGTATTCTGTAAGATATTGTCATCCATAATGATAGGGATGATCAAGCTCTATCAGTGGACGCTTTCCCCATGGATTGGCCGTGCCTGTCGTTATACGCCGACCTGTTCCAACTACGGATTGGAGGCTATTCGCAAATATGGCCCCTTCAAGGGAGGCTGGCTTACTTTGAAAAGAATTCTCTCCTGCAACCCCTGGGGCGGTAGCGGCTACGACCCAGTTCCGTAAAATTTCCATTTTCTTTTTTTCTTTTTTGCTACATTAATTATATATATTATATTTGCAGCCTGCTAGAAATTAGGATGCAAAGTATATAATTAACTAATAATAAATATTTTACTCTTATGAAGATTTCTTATAAATGGTTGAAGGAACTGCTGACTTTTGACGTTTCTGCCAATGAAGTGAGCCATTATCTGACAAACTGCGGTTTGGAAGTCGAAGGTGAGGAAACCTTTGAAACGATTCGCGGTGGATTAAGAGGCCTTGTGATTGGCGAGGTGCTGACCTGTGAGCCACATCCCAATTCCGATCATCTCCATGTTACAACGGTTAATGTCGGCGCGGAAGAACCCTTGCACATTGTTTGTGGCGCGCCCAACGTGGCCGCTGGCCAAAAGGTTGTTGTGGCTACGATAGGCACAACCCTGTATGACGGCGACGAGTCTTTCACCATCAAGAAATCAAAGTTGCGTGGCGAACCTTCCGAAGGTATGATTTGCGCGGAAGACGAAATCGGTCTTGGCGCTTCTCATGACGGAATTATGGTGCTTGAAGAAAGTGCCGTTCCCGGAACGCCTGCTGCTTCCTTTTTTCATGTGGAATCCGATACGATTTTTGAAATAGGACTGACCCCTAATCGTTGTGATGCCATCTGCCATGCGGGTGTGGCGCGCGATCTCTATGCCGCTTTGATCCAAGATGGAAAAAACTGTTCTCCTTTGATATTACCAAATGTTCCTGAAATAAAACCCATTGCCAATGTCAAACTCAGAGTGGATGTGACTGTTGAAAATACGACGGACTGCCCACGCTATTCCGGTTTGCTGTTGGATAATGTTAAAGTTGCAGAATCTCCCGAATGGCTGCAGACTAAGCTCCGCTCTGTGGGTGTCCGCCCCATTAACAATGTGGTGGACGTAACACAATACATTATGCTTGAACTCGGTCAGCCGATGCACGCGTTTGATGCCGATAAAATTTCAGGCAACAAAGTCATTGTCAAGAATCTCCCCGAAGGAACCCCATTCGTGACTTTGGATGGTAATGAGGTGAAACTCAGTCAGAACGATTTGATGATCTGCAATGCTGAGGAAGGTATGTGTATTGCCGGCGTGTATGGCGGACTCAAATCCGGCGTTACCAACGCCACCTCGCGCCTTTTCTTGGAAAGTGCCTATTTTAATCCGGTATCTATTCGTAAAACAGCCAAAAGACACGGACTCAAAACAGATGCGTCTTTCCGCTATGAGCGCGGCTGCGACCCCAGTATTACGGTGTATGCTTTGAAACGTGCCGCTGTGTTGATTCAGGAACTCACAGGTGCCAATATCATCTCTGAAATTATTGACAACTATCCCCATAAGATTGAACCAGCTCAGATTACACTTACTTACGATCAAGTGAATAAGGTGGCCGGTAAGGTCATCGATAAACAGACCATCTCCAAAATACTCTCTATGCTCGGTATGGAAGTACAAAGCTTCGGAGATGACCAATTGCTCGTGCGCGTGCCACTCAGCAAGGCTGATGTGACACGCCCAATTGACTTGATAGAGGAAATTCTGCGTATTTATGGTTATAACAATATTGAAATCCCCGATACGCTTTTCTACAAACTGCCTGTCGGACGTCAGGAAGATGCTGCCTATCAACTTCAAATGACTATATCTAATTATTTGGCTGATAATGGATTCTATGAAGTTATGAATAACTCTTTGACGAAATCGGAATATGCAGAGCGATTTGATTTTATAGATACTCGAGAGACCGTCAAATTGCTCAATCCGTTGAGCAATGAACTCAACTGTATGCGCCAGTCTCTGCTGTTCGGCCTCATGGAAAATGTATCTCGTAATGTCAATAACAAGAATGCCAACCTTCGTTTGTTTGAATTTGGTAAGACCTATCATCTGAATCCCGAAAGTGTGGTGGGCGATGATGTGGTGACCCGCTATCAGGAAAAGAACGAATTTGTGATGTGCGTTACGGGAAAGGAAGGCGAGGATACCTGGAACCATAAAGCTGGCGATCTTGACCTATTCTATTTGAAAAACATGGTGGAAAATGTGCTGTTGAAAGCTAACTTTCCCATGCCGAAACTGCAGTTGGAAACGACTGGTGACGACAGAATGTTCTTGGACCATCTGACCTATATGCTAGATGGGGAATCAGTTGTTACTATGGGACAACTTCACCCGTCCCTCCTCAAGGCCTTTGATTTGAAAAAAGCCGTTTATTATGTTGAATTCAATATGCCTGTCTTTGAAAAGGCCGTTGGCGCTCAATCGGTGAAATATCAGAATATCCCGACCTATCCTTCAGTGAAACGCGATTTGGCTTTGGTGGTTGATCAAAATGTTACGTACGACATGTTGGAGAAGATTGGTAGGAAGTATGGTTCCAAACTAGTGAAACAAATTTCCCTCTTTGACGTGTATGAAGGTGATAAGATCGAGGCAGGAAAGAAGTCTTATGCTTTGAACTTCCTATTGCAGAATCCTGAAAAGACGCTCACTGATGAGGAAATCAACAAGGTGATGAACAAGTTGATTAGTGCCTTTGAAAGAGAAGTTGGTGCCAAGTTACGTTCCTAATCCTCTAATTGTCAGATGCAGGTATATTACGGATTCGAAAGTGTTCAGTCTTTGTGCAGACCGGTGGCGGCCATAGGTTCGTTTGATGGTGTGCACAAAGGTCATCGACGTATATTGCACTATTTGTGCGATGCGGCACGCGAGTTGTCGGGTCAGAGCGTCGTGGTTACTTTCAATCCTCATCCGCAGACGGTTTTGCGACCGAATTCCGACTTTTTCCAAATCAATAGTTTGGAGAAGAATCTGCATCTTATTGAGGAAGCCGGAGTGGACGCCACCGTGGTGATACCGTTTGATGTGGCCTTTTCACAACTTTCGCATGTGGAGTTCCTGGAAAAGTATATGATTGAAAAACTCCAGGTCTGTGCTTTGGTTATGGGGCCTAATCATGCTTTTGGTCATCATCGTGCGGGAAATCACAATGCCATCGGGCAACTCTGTCAGCAAAGGAATGTCCAAGTTATCGACATTCCCGAACTGATGATTCATGATTCGGGAGTTCACTCTGCCAGAATTAGAAAACTGATAACCAGTGGCGATTTCCCCCAAGTGGATGAACTGTTGGGCTATCATTATGAGAATAATAAAACCATATAATCTAAAATATAAAATTTATGAGTAAGAATTTAATCATCGTCGAGTCTCCGGCAAAGGCCAAAACCATCCAAAAGTTCATTGGAAAGGACTTTGTGGTGATTTCCAGTAAAGGACATGTCAGGGATCTTCCCCAAAAGGATATCGGTATTGACATTTCAAAGGATTTTGAACCCAAGTATGTGATTCTTGACGATAAAAAAGCCCTAATCGCGGACATTAAGAAGAAAGCGGATGCGGCCGATGTCGTTTGGCTCGCAACGGATGACGACCGTGAGGGAGAGGCTATTTCCTGGCATCTTATGCAGGTTACGGATATTGATCCGAAGAAAGTGAAGAGAATCGTTTTCCACGAAATTACGAAGAATGCCATTGACAAGGCTTTGGAAAGTCCACGTACGCTGAATGTGGATTTGGTGAATGCCCAACAGGCACGCCGCGTTTTGGACCGTCTCGTAGGTTTTGAATTGTCACCGGTCCTTTGGCGGAAGGTGAAACCGCAACTCTCTGCCGGTCGTGTGCAGTCTGTCGCCGTGAAACTGATTGTGGAACGCGAACACGAAATCGAAAAATTCAACATGACTTCTTCTTTCAAGGTGGAGGGCATTTTCTCACCACTTCGTGACAAGAAGATTGAACTGAAGGCCGAACTCAATAAAAAGTTCAACGACCAAGAATCGGCCGAGGCTTTTTTGGAGGATTGTAAATCAGCGGATTTCAAGATTTCCGCCATTGAGAAGACGCCGGGAAAGAGAAGCCCCGCGCCTCCGTTTACCACATCAACCCTTCAACAGGAAGCTGCCAGAAAACTTGGTTTTTCCGTCAGCAAAACCATGGTGGTTGCCCAACAGCTCTATGAGGCCGGTTACATTACTTATATGAGAACCGACTCCGTGAATTTGTCTGCTTTGGCACTGGCGTCCGCAAAGGAGGTGATTGCCAGCCAGTATGGTGAAGAATATACTCATATTCACAACTATGTCACGAAGACGAAGGGCGCCCAGGAAGCTCATGAGGCTATCAGACCTACGGATTTGTCCCGTCAAACGATCCCCGGCGATACTTTTGCAAAGCATTTGTACGAACTGATTTGGAAAAGAACGATTGCCTCCCAGATGAGTGATGCCAAGACGGAAAAAACCAATATTTCCATTCCCATTTCCAATCGTAAGGAGAAATTCCAGGCTACCGGTGAAGTCATTCTCTTCCCCGGGTTCTTGAAAGTGTATAGTGAATCAAAGGATGATGAAACGGAGGAAGTAAGAGGCGTACTTCCCGTTATGGAGGAAGAAGAGGCTCTCAACGCTGCCGTTATTACGGCCACGCAGCGTTTCGCTCAACCGTCGGCACGCTATACGGAAGCCACTTTGGTGAAAAAACTTGAGGAATTAGGCATTGGTCGTCCGTCTACTTATGCGCCTACTATTACGACTATTCAAAAACGCGGCTATGTTGTTAAAACAACGCGACAGGGTAGTGAACGATCCTATATTTGTCTTACCCTCAAGGGACAAAGCATCAAGGAAGATGTGAAAAAGGAGAAGTACGGCTATGAGAAGGATAAAATCATTCCTACGGATGTCGGCATCGTGGTAAACGAATATCTGCAGCAGAATTTTGAAGATATTATGGACTACGGCTTTACGGCAGATGTGGAAAAGGAATTCGATGATATTGCGGAAGGCAAACTCAATTGGCAGGAAATGATCCAGCGCTTCTATGGCGATTTTCATAACACGGTGGATCACGCCCTGAATTATTCCACGAAGGCCAGTGGCGAACGCCTGCTGGGTTATGATCCGGTGAGCAATGCGAAGGTTTTTGCCAAATTGGGTAAATATGGCCCCATGGTTCAGATAGGGGAAAACTATGCTGACGAGAAGCCTCGTTATGCTCGTCTTCGCCCGAATCAGTTTATTGAAACGGTTACGTTGGAGGAAGCACTTGAACTTTTCAAACTGCCGCGTACGGTGGGCGAGTGGGAAGGCTCTGAAGTGTCTGTCGGTGCCGGCAGATTTGGTCCTTACGTGAAATACAAGGATGCCTTTGTGTCCATTCCGAAGGATGAAGATCCTATTGCCATAACGCTTGAAAGATGCGTGCAGCTTATTGAGCAGAAAAAGCAAAAGGATGCCGATCGTGCCCCGCGTCTGGTAGGTTATCTTAATGATAAGGAAATTCTTGCCGCCGCCGGTCGCTATGGCCCATATCTCAAATATGACGGAAAAAACGTTACCTTGGCCAAAGGCATGGATATCCATACCATTACCGAGGCGGAAGCCATTGACTTCCTGCAGAATCTGCAAAATAAAAATGTGCTTTGCGCATACAAGGAAGATGAAAACTTGAAGGTTATGAATGGCCGCTATGGCGCCTATATAACCAATGGTACCGATAATTTCCGTATTCCCAAGGACAAATTGGCAGAGAACCTCACCTACGAGGATTGTCTGGAAATTATAAAGAATACGGCTCCAACTTCTAAAAAACACGTGATTAGAAAAAAAGCATAACATGGATTTAGCACTCTATTTTGAACCCGTAACAATTGATTCCTTGGGCCTTTCTTTGGCTGATGCCGATAAAATGGCCTCACAGGTGCTCTTCTTCAATCCAGAGGCCCCGTTGAATATTGAAGAGGCACAATTGGCTGTGATAGGCATTCCTGAATCCCGCAATAGTGTGCAGAATGCCTCATGTTCCATGGCTCCAGATGAAATACGCCGCCAGTTTTACCAACTTTATAGATGGAATCAGCGTGTGCGAATCATTGATTTGGGTAATCTGCGCGTAGGTCAGACGATTGAAGATACCTATGAGGTGACGGCCGATATTATTGCCTATTTGTTGGAAAACAAAGTGATCCCGATTATTCTCGGTGGTGGTAATGATTTGGCTTTTGCTAATTATCGCGCTTACGAGAAAATCGAAAAGGTCTGCAATGTGGTGTCTGTTGATTCCTGCTTTGACCTGGGTGACGAACACCAGCCCATCCGCTCCGATGCCTATTTGAACAAGATGGTGCTGCAACAACCGAACTTCCTTCTCAACTATGCCAATGTGGGATATCAAACCTATATGAATAGTCCTGCCACCATAAAAATGATGGACGATTTGTTTTTTGAAACCTATCGTGTGGGCGCCATGCGTAAGGATGTGGAAGAAGTGGAACCCATTGTGCGTAACGCAGATATGGTTTCCATTGATATCGCTGCCGTACGTCGCCCGGATGCTCCCGGTTGTCCTCATAGCTCCTCCAATGGGTTTTATGGCGAGGAAATCTGCCAAATTGCAAAATATGCCGGACTGAGTGACAAATTATCGTCGTTTGGTATTTATGAATACGATCCCACAATGGATTACTGCAATCAGACTTCCCAGTTGATTGCCCATATAATCTGGTATTTTGTAGATGGATTTCTTAATCGTCAGGCTGATGACCAGTTCAAAAACCGCCAGGATTACCGTCAATACAGCATTGCCGTGTCCGGAGCCTTAGACGAACTTATCTTTTTCTGCAGTCGCAAAACAAGTCGATGGTGGATGTCTATCCCTATGATTAATAAGGAAAAGGATATTACCCAAAATTATTATCTGCCTTGCTCTAAACGAGATTATCAGTTGGCGTGCCAAGATCAAATCCCCGACAGATGGTGGAAAGCATATAATAAATTAAATCATTAATAAAAAACATTTCTATGAAAAAACTTTTATCTATTACATTGGTTCTGATGCTTTGCAGCATACCTATGCTGAAAGCCCAGGATGTGGAAGAAAAAGCGGCTGTGGCAAATGCCATGTCTGCAACCGTAGCTCAAGTTGATACAACTAAAAAAGCCCATAACAACTGGCGCTTTTCCGGTGTGGTAGGCTTGAATGCCTCGCAAACCCAGTTCTGGAATTGGGCTGCCGGTGGTAATAACAACGTGACGGGCGTCCTCTTTGGCAACCTCACCCTCTCTTATAAGAAGGGTAAACTCGCATGGGATAGCAACCTGGATACGGAAATAGGCGAGCTCTACTCCGCCGACCTTAATCCGATGTGGAGAAAATCCAATGACAAACTCAATATCGTGTCCAAGTTGGGTTATGAGTTGGCCAAATCATGGTACCTCTCCATATTGGGCGGTTTTAAAACGCAGTATGCCCCGGGTTTTGAATACGCCAACAACGATGCGGGCGACAAAACACTTATTTCCAAATGGGCTTCTCCTTCCTATACCGATTTGTCTATTGGTGTGGACTGGAAACCGAATGACATCTTCTCTGTCTATGTTTCTCCTGTGGCTGGTCGTTTGACCTACTGCCGCGATTCTACCTTACGTGACCGCTATGGTTTGCCGGAGATAGAAAATAAAGAGACGGGCGAAATCTATCGTCCCGCCGCACATGCTGCCCTCGGTTTGAGTATTAAGGGTGGTATTAATTACACCGCAATTAAAAATCTGAAAATCATAACTACGATTAGCTTATTCACCCCCTACACTTCCAAAGTTCAGCCTTTCGGCAACTTTGATGTGGACTGGGATTTCGCCATCTCATACAACTTCCTCAAGGTGTTAAGCGTAAGCTTGATGACTTCTTTGAAGTACTACGATCAGGTGATGATAGCCGGTCCTAAATGGAATGGCCGTGAAGGATTTTCTGGTTATCCGGCAGCACGCGTCCAATTCAAAGAAATGATAGGTTTGGGCATCGGCTATAGCTTCTAATGTTTGAAACATCATAATAATTTCAATAAAATGGCAAGATTAAGAATCAAAGATATTTTAAAACATCCCGAAACCGTTGGCTTTGGAAACCCGGTCTGCGTAAAAGGATGGGTGCGTACAAAACGCGGTAACAGCAATGTCGCCTTCATCGCATTGAACGACGGCTCTATCGTTACCAATCTTCAAATCGTGGCCGAACCGGCTAAGTTTGGTGACGAGTTGATGAAGAAGATTACCACAGGCTCTTGTATCTGCGTGAATGGCAAGCTGGTGGAGTCTGCCGGTAAGGGACAGACAATGGAGGTGCAAGCCGAAACTATTGAGATTTATGGCACCGCAGATCCTGAATCCTATCCTTTGCAGAAAAAAGGCCACTCTATGGAGTTCCTTCGCGAAATTGCCCACCTCCGCCCCCGTACTAATTACTTCGGATGTGTGCTCCGTCTTCGTCATGCTATGGCATTCGCTATACATAAGTATTTTAATGATAGAGGATTCGTTTATCTGCACACGCCGCTGATCACGGCTTCCGATGCAGAAGGCGCTGGCGAAATGTTCAATGTCACTACTTTTGATTTGAATAATATTCCTCGCACAGAAGATGGTAAGGTGGATTACAAGAAGGATTTCTTCGGAAAACATACCAATCTGACAGTCTCCGGACAGTTGGAAGGTGAACTTGGCGCATTGTCTATGGGTAATATCTATACTTTTGGACCGACTTTCCGTGCCGAAAATAGTAATACGCCACGTCACTTGGCTGAATTCTGGATGATTGAACCCGAAATGGCCTTCTACGACATTACCGACAATATGGACTTAGCTGAGGACTTTATCAAGTATCTCGTACAATATGCATTGGATAATAATATGGATGATCTCCAATTCCTTAATGACATGTTTGATAAGGAACTCATCAATCGTCTGCAGTCTGTGCTGAAAGAGGAATTTGTCCGTTTGGATTATACTTCCGCTATCGATATCTTGCTCAAGGCAGATAAGAAATTCGATTATAAGGTCTCCTGGGGTATCGATTTGCAGTCTGAACATGAACGCTATCTGGTGGAAAATCATTTCAAACGTCCAGTGATTTTGACTGACTATCCGAAGGAAATAAAAGCCTTCTATATGAAGCAGAATGACGATGGAAAAACTGTTCGC
>JAZRYC010000103.1:0-7876 GCA_045600525.1 Bacteroidales bacterium | reverse complement strand
AAACCGAATGCAAACGTCCCATCATCATTCCGATAAAGGTCATACACTTTATAGCTATGTCCTGATTCCTGTTCAATAACTTTAACCAATATCGGACCGTCTATCTCATTCAGATTTTCATCGAAACGCGACATGTATATTTCCGTCATCTCACTCTTTGCCAGATAGACAGCGACCACATTATCCCCATCTTGGATTATGCGTACAGAACTAACCCACGCATCCTCCTTTGGCAAAAATTCCCGTTCGGTGACGATTCCATCGCTGCCGACCTTATACAGCTTGCCATAGCCAAGGCCACCGCTCATCGAATTATAATGGTCATAACCGACAAACACATGACCATCTTTTACTGCCGTTCCATCAATGATGGCATCCTCGGTTTGATAGAGAATTTCCGGAACAACGTTTTCCTGAGCAAAGGCTCTTGTGGTCAGAGTCAAAACAAACATGAATAGAAGCAACTTCATCATGGTACATCGCTTAATATCAATATTCCTCATTTATTGGGATTGGGTACTCTCCGTAGTGTCTCCATAATCTGGTTGCAAAGTACACATCTGTTCCAAACCGATATGGATAGGCATCTCCTTCATTAATTCTCATCGGATATACAATGGTCTCGTAATACCAGTCACAACCATAAGGATTTACTTCCATTCCATTGTAATGAGTATTCAACATAATGTCACCATACAATTGATTTAGTTCTTGATAACAGATGTATCTTGCAATTGTATCATGGAAGCACCAGTTGTGCTCAGGGAACATAAAACTGTATTGAAGATGTATACTATCAATATAGGTATAGCAATCTGGGCAAGGAGTATAATATCGCCAATGAGCCACATCCCAGTCTATGGTTTTTTGCTGAATAACACCAGCCGCCGCATCCCACCAATAGCATTCATCATCCTCAAATGGTTGACCATACCAAGGCATTGAAACAAGACCATTACTTTCATTTCCTTCATTGTCGCTGTTCCGTCCCGTCGTAATGACAATTTTCGCATCACCATCCTTCGAAGACTCTTCGTCAAGGCAAACCATTATATACTTCAAAACCTTGTCTTCCATGTCTATAGCGTTATATATGCAGCGCACATCAGCAACAACGACTTCGAAAGTATTCAATATATCAGAATATTTTATCCTTCCATTGGCACCTGTCTCAGGCATGTGAAAGCGTATGACATCGCGACGCATGTCGCAAAGATGGCTCTGTGTGAAGCCATAACAATAGTTAAATGCCGTTTCCATCATGTGCCTAGCATCTTCCAGGCTCATGTCCTCACCTTCGGCCTTTTCGCCTTTCTTCATGCCTTGGTAGTCATTGATGAAGGAAATGATTTTTTCCTCCGATTCCGATGGCTGTTGGGTTTCGTCATACCCTGAAACCGATTTTTCCTGTTTCCCGCTCGTCTGTTCTTCTTTCTTGCAGCCGACGAGAACTGCTGCCGTTGCTGCAACCACTATCGCTGCTGCAACAAAATACTTACTGAATTTTTTCATTGTAAATGAATTAAATGAAGTTAATATAAATATGATTGTTAATCCGTCACAGTAAATTCACCATAGTACTCATCTCCGTTGGGGAGCGTAAAGGTGACAATGTAATCCCCTACATTAGGAATGTAGAACTGCAAACCATTTGGAGTAAGCACCGAAAGGCATTGCACCGAAGCACCTGAAGCAGTGGTAATCTCAACCGAGACTTGTCCAAGATTCTCATTAAACGATACAGTAAGCAAATGACCGTTAATCGTTGGGATAATGGAGTTACCTCTACTGGGTCTCGTATAAACTCCTAACTCTTTAATTTCAATAGGTATTCCTTCCCTTTTCCTGTTTTCCATTCCGGCTGCGCCGCTAGCGTAGCACAATGCTCCTGAAAGAATCAAGCAGAGCATCAGAATCATTTCTTTTAATTTGTGCATGATTTTGTGTTTTAATTGTTTGAATTTTACGTTTAAACTTTTGCGGTAAAAGTAGAACATCGCAAAAACATAAAGCAAAAAACACTGCTGGAAAAATGTTGGAATTTTTTAGTATCAGGGGGGGGTATTCTGATAATCAACAAGTTACACTACAAACCAACAGCTAAAACACCATGTTTTTCCAAAATTTTCCCAACATTCCATCTCTGCAAAAGACTATAAAGAAACCTATTCTCTCTAAAATCATGGTCAAACTTGTAACCAACGCAGAACTTTTCAACAACCTTAGGGAAAAGCAGTATAAAAATTTGCAAAAAAAATCGTAAAAACGTATAACGTCAGGACGTTAGAACGCAAAACACAACAAACCACCTATCATTCAATCACTTCCCAATGTCCGCCCTTATCCGGCCCAACACGACGGATAACGCCTTGTTCTTTCAGTATTTTGATATTCTTGTCAACTCCTCTTTTTGTCATGCCGAGATTGTCGGCGATTTCTGAAATCGTGATGCAGGGTGATACAGAAATGAGTTCTAAAATCTTCTGCGAACTTTTCAACGAACTTTTCAACGAACTTTCTTGGCCCATCGTATCGAAATGACCCGAATTTCCTTCCGCCGTTCGCTGTAAAGTCATATTCATCTGTATTTCTTGTTCGACATTTTGGGTTCCGCTCAACTCTTCTGCTAACCTTAAAACATACGCAGATATATTTTCTTCAATCCCCAACCTCTCCTGAAGACTCTCGTTCTGCTTCTTGATGGCCGAATAAGTCCGGTCTCTCAACGCTCCAATCTCTCCCTCGTTCAGCCCCAAAAGATGCAGATGGCACAGAGTGAGATCACTCTGCTTCAAACCCGCACATCGGCTCCGCATCATATTGTCAAAACCCGAATAATGTCTCTCCACCGCTTCTTTGAGCTGAACGGAATCCTCTTCCTTAAGCCCAATGCCATGCTGGAACGAACTGTCACGTGAGGTTATGCGTTTCCCATCAACCAAGTCCAGGATACGTCGGCATATAGCTTCATTCCGAAAAGCCGTGCGATGCTTTGCCGCTTCTTGACGCTGCTGATCCAAAGCCTTATTCAACGTATTGATTTGGGTCTCGCGTTGCTGTAGGTTCTGCCGCAGTGCTTCCTGTTCCTTCTCGTAGGCCAAGCGTTCCGCCTCCAATTCCGCTTCATGTCGTTGCCTAATCTGCTCTATCTCTTTTTCCCTGTGGTCTTTCTGCAAACTCAGTTCCTCTTCATACCGCTTTTCCATCTCTGCCACCTTCTGCCTATGCTTCCTTTCAGCCTCCTCTAACCTTTGCTTGGTTTCGGCTTGCAGCCGCCTCAATTCCTCCTCATGCGCCTGCTCCGTCTCGCCAAGCACCCTGTCAGCATCTTCTTGTTGTTGCAGCAGCAATTTCCTGCTCCTTCGCTTCGCCATAACGATGATTGCCAAGGCTATCAGAAGGGCTATGGGCACGATGATGCCAATGGTTTTTCTGATGGACTTCTCTCGTTCCTTTTCGGCCTCCTTCTCTTGCTTTTTCTCGGTATAAGCCTTAAACATGTTTTCAAGTTGCGAGGTCAATGCCTTGCTTTCACCCTCCGATTCCCTATGGTTAGTCATATAACGCATAAACTCATTTGACTTTTCTCTGTCGCCAAGACTATCATAAACAACACGAATGCCTTCCGCTGCTCTAATTTTAGAAGCTGCATCTGTCTCATCTTTATAAGCAAATTCAAAATATCGGAGTGCCGAATCGTAAATGCCCTCCTCTAAATAAACCGATCCTATGACTAAAAATCTGGCGGCTCTCTCTCTTTCATCTTTTATTGAAACAAGGCTTTGTTTCATTGTATTCAGTAATTGTTCCACTCCCAAACCTAACTGATAGTCGCAAAGTGCTTTCATGGAAACTGCATCCCTATAAACAGGACTATTAGTATCGGACATTTCTTCTATTGCCATTTCATAATAACACCTTGCAATGTCTATTTCTCCTTTTTTGTCGTATTGTTTCCCGATTTGACAATATGTATTGGAAATTTCGTTGGATAAAGAAGGAACTTTTCGACAATATGTCAAAGCATTTTCACCACAAGCAAGAGCAGGATCCATCATAAATTGTTCTGAAAACAATTCCAAAAGCCTGTTGTATAAATAGAACATAAACGCTGCCTTCCGTCCAACCAACTCCTTCTCTTCAAACCGTCCTTCCATCACCTCCAATGCCTTCAGGTATTCAGCACAGGCCTCCACCACATCCCCCTGCTCATACAGCCCCGCACCATTAATATAATGTGCCCGCGCATCCAAAAACGCATCCCGTTCCCGAAGGGTCGCACCTCTTTGTAGGGACGCACCTCTTTGTGGGGACGCACCGCGTGCGTCCGCTCCATCCGTCCCCACAATCGAATCGAAATACCCAACCGCCTGCATCAATTCGGCGCGGTTACTCTGTGCATAATAATTCTTATATAGCAGCTCCGAAATCAGCACCTGGCAGTAATGCCCCTCAAACACATCGAGGCTATCAGCCTCGGTGCTGCCGGCAAAACCCTGCATCACCACCAAGGCACTATCCGGCCGCCGCCACATCAGGCTGTCAATGGCCTGTAAAGACGCAAGATTTTGCGTCTCCCGCACCCCATCGTTGGGTAGAGACGTGCCATGGTGCGTCTCCTGAATCGCGTCATCAGACAGAGACGCACCATGACGCGTTTCTGCGGAAGGGGTACACGCAGTCATCACAACCACCAAAAACAATATGAGCCATCTAAATTTCATCGTCGCAAAAATTATCAAAAACAATCAAAAAAAACAGTTTCAAACACTCCAGCAATTCAATTTCTGTCATTTTCAACTCTTCTTTATGCCACAAAAATACATACTTTTAAAACAAAACATTTCTAAAAACACATTTTTTCGCACATTTTCACATTTTTCCCACCTTATGACAAATATTGAAGAAAACAACATCTTATATTTGCACACTAATTCCATACATATAAACAAAATCGCTAAATCCATCCATTTTCTTCAACCAGCCTCGCACCCAACACCCGATAGAAATATAGCACGAATAACGCAAGCACAAAAAACACCTTTCAAAAAATCAATCACCATGGACTACGAACTCCCCACCTCCGACAACGACCTTTGGGCAAAATACGACAATCTCATTCTTGCCGACCTGCTTACCCAATGCCGCTACTATCATGGTGAAACACTATGTCCATCCTGCTTTGTCTTCTCGATAAATGAAAACTTTTGGAACTATGAAAAGCGATGGGTCGAAGCCAACGCCAACCACGAAACACATTTCCTGAAGAACATGCTTGTTGAGTATGTCGTTGGCGGTCTGGCACCATTCAACACCAACGACGGCACACCTTCAACCCTAAAAGCGCTTCTCTACAACCGTTTCATTCAATTCGCCTCCACCGATGACCGCCGCACCGATGCCTCTTCCTTCATAAACTGGTACAAAACCAACTACCTCCGCAACGGCCTTTGGTCAAAAAATTTCTTTTTATTTCAACCTTAGCACGAACCACCCCATCCTGAATAATTGACAGCAAAAAAAAGTGTAGAAACACTTTCCATCAAATCCTAACCATCGGGGCTATGGCCGCAGCAACCTCTATGGCATGGTGAAATTTTACGAAACCTATTCCTCCAATCAGTTCACAGAAATTGTCCAATCACTGACTGGACAATTTGCCGAAAGCCCCATTATCGTTAGTACGAAAAACCGTTAGCACGGAAAAACACCTCTCACCTTTTCACCATTCACCCCTAAACCTATAACTTTTTTGGCAAAAATCATCAAAATTTGCCAAAATTGTTATACCTTTGCGCTCAAATTACGACACAATCAATATGACGATAGTAGAGCAGATATTAAATTATGCATTCATACAGAAGCAACCATTCCGCAGGCGTGACTTGATGCAGTTTTTAGGTACTAACAATGTATCAGAAGCATCAGCTCATGTGCTGCTCAAACGCCTTGTGGAGCAAGGTAAATTGGTCAAGGCCGGATATGGTCTGTATGCTCTCCCCGAAAAAGAAAAAACAAATTTCATCTATAATCCTTCTGAAGAAGAGGTGAACCTAGCCACACAAATCAATGAGAATTTCCCCTTTGCCGATTTCTGCGTCTGGAAGCCCTCCATATTAGTTCCCTATATGCGCCATATTCCAGCACTAGGAATGACACTTATCGATGTGGAACGTGTTGCAATGGAATCGGTTTTCAACTTTTTGCAAGGGGATGCCCCTTCTATGTCCATACTACTAAACCCTACAGAACAGGAATGTGAGAGGTACATCACAACCGACAAACTCCTGATTGTTCGTACTTTGGTCAACGAAGCTCCTATTACCAAGGTCAACGACATGCCCGTACCCACATTAGAAAAAATCTTGGTAGATGCCGCTGGCGATAAGGAACTGATTTTTGCCCAAGGTGCTGAACTTTACACGATTTATGAGGAAGCCTTCAGCAGCCACAATGTGAATCGCAGCCGTTTACTCCGTTATGCCGCACGTCGCCATCGTAAAGACCAGATACTCAAAATCATTGACACCATCGAATCATGATACATCCAGATAGCAGAACTTTGGCATGGATTGAAAAAGTTGCCAAAGAAAACAACATTAAAGATGTGGCACTGGCCGAAAAGACCATCAGAGCCTTTTCATTACTTGAAGCATTAGTGCGCTCAGGCTGCCCGCTACTGTTCAAAGGCGGCACCGCTGAGATGCTACACCTCAACAGCGCTAAACGACTCTCAATAGATGTCGATATCATTTGTCCACCAGGCACACAGATTGAAGATTATCTAAAAGTCTATTCGTCAGAATACGGTTTCGGCGATGTGGTATTGGTAGAACGTATTTCACGTTCCGACATTCCAAAGAAACACGCAAAATATAACTATCAGGTGTCCTACCCGGAGGGAGGGAAGCAAGACAAGATCCTATTGGATGTCCTGTTTGAGGAAAACCACTATTCCCAAGTGGTATCACTTCCAATCGAAAGTCCCTTCCTTAAGACGGAGGGCGAACCTGTCAGGGTCAACCTTCCCAGCTACCAAGACATGCTTGGTGACAAACTCACAGCTTTTGCGCCACATACCACGGGCATCCCGTTCTTCAAGGGCGACAAAGACTGCTCTATGGAAATCAACAAGCAGCTATTCGATATAGCATCCCTTTTCGACTTAACAAACGATTTGACCATTACGACTGAAACATTTCGAAAGTTTGCCGCCGTTGAGTTGCTTTATCGTAAGGCTGACTCATCAAGACTACAAGATGTGCTTGATGACATCTTCAACACTTCACGTTGTATATGTTTCAGAGGCATGGAGAATTCCAAGGAATTCCAGTTGCTCCAGAACGGCATAGCCAAAGTGCGCAGTTTTATCCACAGCGAGAAAAACTACAGTCTTGACCAAGCTATCGTCAATGCCTCCAAGACCGCCTATCTCAGCAAACTCATCGAAAAAGGTGCATCAGAGGTGCATCATTTCACCCCAGAAAGCCTCCAGGAGTTAGTCCATGCCACCATCTCCGAACCTCTGCCCACGAAGTTCAACAAATTCAAGAAAAGCAACATCGAGGCCTTCTTCTATTGGAACGAAATACAGAAACTAATTTGATCACATGAATATGCTTTATAGTTATGCCAATAAGCCATAAATTTCTTCTGACATAATCTATTATTACAGCTACTCATTAAGAGAAATTCCTATAATGCGTCCCGAAGTTTGAACCACTAATAGGTGAGATTAAGGTGGTTTTCGTTTGCGGGTTAGCGTTGCAAATATACAAATTGTTTCTCATTCGATAGTGTTTTTGTTCTTTTTGCCTCAAGCAGCCTCTTTTTGATGGAGATAGCAGCTTGCCGGTGTCTTGTATCCAAGGCTCTG
>JAZRYC010000102.1:0-38408 GCA_045600525.1 Bacteroidales bacterium | reverse complement strand
GAATTTTTTCATGGAACGGTTATTTTCATCCATCCAATCGTCGATTTTATTTATTGCCGCCGATTTGAAACCCGCCACGAACGACGAAATCGATTGGGGTTCGCGGTGTGGTAGAGACGCACGGCCTGGTAGAGACGCACGGCCGTGCGTCTCTACCATAATGCGGTTTTCATCGGGTTCACACCCGTTTTTATCCAAAATGACGATGGCGTGCAAATGATTGGGCATCAACACAAATTCGCCCAGAAACAATTCCTCGCGTATTTCAAATGATTTGAAAAATTCATCGTAAACAATCTTTCCGATTTCGTTCAGAACCATTTGGCCATCCACAATTTCCCCGAAACTGTGTTCCCGTCCGTATGTCACGATGGTGATGAAATAATGTCCGTTTCGGGCATAATTCCATCCGCGCAACCGATTCGATGGGATTCTGTATCTGTTTTTGAATTTCTCAGGCATTTTATTGTTTTTTCATTTTTCGTTAAAACCGGAACAATTGAACGACATTGGGAATTGGAAAATCATTCACGTCCACCAATATGTTTGGGTTTTCCGCAACATCGTTTGTTTCCCGCAACATTGTAGAGACGCACGGCCGTGCGTCTCTACAGGGCCGTGCGTCGCAATCGGACCGTGCATCGCAACCAAATCCTACGCCACAACCATCACGCATATCCGCAAATTTACCACCGCCGTGAATGATGCGCCACACAAACGGACGCTGAATTTCCGGAATGGCAATATCGTTGGCCTCTATCAGACCCAAAATCTGACTGATGGTCAGCGGATAGTTGTTGTATTTCTGTTTGTCCATAGATTGGTCGTGTTACCTCCCCATCCCGGAGAGTATTATCGTTTGAATTTCCGTTAATTTCTCGATTTTTTTTTATAAAAAGCACTTTACTGTGCCATTATATTTTATAAAATTCTCTTTTTCTTAATGCTATTTGACGCATGCGCGTATAAACAATTTTCCGAAATCTGTAATTAAATAATAACTTTCTTCAACAGTTATTGATTTAAATTGACTTGGTACCAATTGAGCCTCTAGACTCTTTAAATCATGTTTTTCTCTAATTCTGTTATAGATGGTTTTATCAATTTTATATTGTCCATTCATATCTCTAAGAATACCTAAACTTGTAAAATTCGATAAATATGCATTAACATTTTGAGGATAATCAAATTTTACATCATCATCAAGCGTAGTGACATGATCCAGTATAGTTATGAAACCTTCCCCTTCTGTTGCATTCCCATTAAAAATACAATATTGTATATTATCTTTTCCTTTTAGATATTGTAAAAGTCGTGCTTCGTCTTGAGACATTCTTTCTATCATATTTACAAATGATGGATGCGCAGTGTTAACCATATCAGTATTAGAAGCACTTGCTAATAATGTTGTAAATAAATCCGCAATTTCTTCGTTTGTGGTATAGGATAATTTCTCCAATATGGGTACACCTATTTGCGGATGAACATCACATTGTTTTTCTTCAGGAATCTGCTCAAGTTTTTCTTTATACTCATTTAGTCGTTTAGTAAAATTTAATTTAAACTTTTCATTGAGCAATTTGACTGGTAGCATAAAAGATGTGCTAAATTCGAATGCAGTTCCTAATGCTTTTCCAACAGCTTTGACACTTGGTTGAGCCAAGTCTTCATACACCGTACTCAAGATATTTGGTGTTTTTTTAATTAAATTAAGTAATTCGTTATCCATACAGTTTTATACTATCTCCCCACCCCGGAGAGTGTTATTGTTTGTCATTCTATTAACTTTCTATTTCATTATAATATACAACTAAGTTGGTCAAAATGGTCTCAAATTCAAAATTTGAATTGATCATTTTTGAATCACACAGTTGATTTTTCTCATAACTGTTATATTCTGCTAGTTTCATATCCTCTCTGTTTATTACTTCCCCTCTTTGCCTAAACAAAGACTATAATTCGGTTATTGTTGTTTTTCCGTAAGTTTTTTGTCAAATATGCAATAAACGTGACTTTTTAATTCTTCAGTAATTTCAGCATCACTAAATCCTAATTTCTTTAACACTAAAGTTTTGTTCTCACGGGTCAATCTTCCTCTTTTTTGCAAGTGGCGATCATCAATGCCTTTGTCCGTATATACATTCAAAATAACTCCTAAATTACTAGTGTTTCTAAATTTATCTCCTATTATTTTCCAAATATATTCATCCGTGTCCCCTAGTGATACTCCATATAGAAAAATCACATTTGACTGATTTACCATTTCAGAACAATTTTGTGTAAAGGTGTCTCCTATTGCCAAATTAGATTGAGGCTTTATCAGGTAATCTGCGACATCAAGATTACTGCTAAACTTCTCGTTTAGAATTTGATATGCATTACTGACACCTAAAATTATTGAGTTAGTTATACGTCTGTGTATATGCAGAATTTTGCCCAAAGTGGGCGTGTTAATTTGTACCAAATTGGAATCACTATTTTTAGATAATAATTTCAATATTGTATCAGTGTAGTTTAATGAAAGAATATCAACATGAACTTGATTGGGATTGTGTCTTTGTTGGAAAATACTTCTATCAGTTTGAAGTAATAATTTTTGAGGCGATAGAATATTAGCAATAAAAGAATCCTGCTGTGCCTTGTTCGGTATATATTTTGATTCTTCTTCCCGTAAATATTCAGTCAATTTATCTGTCAGCTCAATATAAAATGATTCAAATTCTTCTTGAGCATTGAATTTCATCGTGTATTTTCCAAGAGCGACTTCCATATCTGACCACAAATTTGTTGTGTCTGCTTTTATCTCAGAAAGCATAGACTTCAAAGCATCACTACACTGGTCTTTATTCTCATCAAGATACGTGTAGAAATTCGAATATTTTGTCTTCATACCTAAAGACAAATCTAATCCATTTCCAAAAATGTATAATATATTCATTGTTTACGTGAATTAGGTCCTATAATTTTCCCCTCCCCATTCTGGAGATCATTATCGTTTGTATTTCTTTTGTTTATGTGAAAATCAATCTATGTAATAGCCGCCTTCATGACATTCTTTTAATTTGTTTCGATATTTATCTAGCAAATCAGAATACGCATCATTGTATTTGATTGTTTCTTCAAGCAATATTACACACAATTGATAATACTGCAATTCTAAAGATGTTGGGATATTATGAAAACCAAGATTTACGCTTTCCCAACAACGATTAATCAAACTATTTTCTTGATATGGGATTCTTTCAAATAAACTATAGTTTATTCCACATTTTTCACATTCCTTTTCTAAATCAGTTTGCAAATTATTCATCGAATCGGCAACGGTTTCTAATATTGATTTTAATGCCCCAAATGTTTCATCAATGGAGTTAAATAATTTGTATGGGTCTCCTTCTTCCAATTCCATTTTAAATCCTGTTTCATCTTCCAATTCGATGGATTTGAGCATATTCCAATATTTTTTTGATTCAAATTCCAATTGTTTTAACATGTCAGAAGTCAATTGTAATTGATTTGCCAAAAATTTTTTTTCGTGTTTGTTTTTTAATTCTTTTAAATAGTCTACAGTGTATGTGTTTGGGGCACTATCAATAATTTTATGATGACGAGAGCATAGCAATATCAGGTTGTCATATCCATTTCTTTCTTCAGTAGATTGTTCGGGATTAAAGCGAGGTCCTTTTTCCGACGCAGCCTCAATGTGACAACATTCACCTGTTAACGTTCCATCATCTTCAAAGATAGGATTTGTACAACCATCAAATGCACAACAATTCCCAGAATGTGCGAATAGGTTTTTATAAACGTTAGATGATATCGTTCCTCTTCTAATAGTCATGCTTTTTCCTCCTATCTCCCCATCCCGGAGAGCATTATCGTTTGTATTTCCGTTAATTTCTCGATTTCTTGAAATTTCAATATCATAAGTGTGATTATATTTTCTCCATAGATATTGAATTGTGACATTATTCCTTTGGGAGGGAATGCAATTTTAATGTTTTCAATATCGGAATTACTCACATTTTCTTGTGCACTATCACCTCCAACAGTAAGAATTTCGTTTTGTATTTCTGGTTGCATTAGAATTACCATAAGGAAAGCGGATTTTTTTAAGGAATTATTGCCTAAATTAAACAGTCCTACACGTTGATTAACAACAAATCCATCTGTGGGGACTATTGCAAATTTCCCTAATGTAGCACCTGTCATCGCAATAACTATATCACCAGCATCAGCTTTATAGTTGTTTGCCTTCAATGCGTGATTTTTACTGACACAATCACAGGTGTTTTTACAAATTGTATTATCAACGATATCTCCTATCTTAATTACAGGTATGCCGTCCTTTTGCCACCAATCACTTTTGAATGCAAATCCAGATTTAACGGTTGCATATTCTCCCAGCGTCCCCCATCGCCATCCTTCCGGCAGGTTTTCTTTGTCTATCCCGTCCACGAACGTTTTGCGGTACAGGGTTTGGGCGGTGTCCTGCAGGGTGGCGATGGTGCGCTTGGCCACGTCGATGCGGCGCTGCACCGCCTCGTATTCCGCTACCACCGCCCGCTGCTCCGTAATGGGTGGGACGGGAACCATCGTGGCACACATCTCCGCCCAATCGTAACCACCCCTAATTGCACTATCGCATTTAAAAACGACGTACCTGTCGAACTCGGGGCGACGGAACCACATCATTAAATATCTTGGATCCAATTTGTTGTGGTCAATGACTTCAAATACAGGATATGCTGGCGAAACAATAATTGGTTCCTCATCGGTTTTCAAAACAACGGGCAATTTGTTAACTCGAATTGGAGACATAAAATCGCAGGCAAATTGCCATTGTTTCACGATTTTATAAACAGACAAATCCGTACCAATAATATTTGATGTGGATTCTCTGAATTCCTTTGTCATGCTCAGACCCATTAATTTCGTCACCTGCAAATCTCTGTTGCGGATGTCAACGGGGCGGATGTAGTCGCCGAGGGGGTGGTATGTGGTGTTTGGTTTCGTCATTTCTTTATCTTGTAAATTCTTTCCAATGTTTGAAAAATTGGAAAGAATTGGAATGTTTATGGTTTTACAATTTCATCGAATCTGTCGCCTTTCACGTAGCCTTTCTTCACCTTGTTGAATGCGATCTCCTTCAGAATGCCCATCTCCAGCAACCCGACAATGTCGGCCTTTGCCGTGGTGGGCGATATGAGGAACTTCACCTGGAAATCCTTCACCGTATGCACGGAACTCGCATCCTCGCAGTACAACTGGATGATCTCCGCCTGCCGCACATTCACGTTGCCGATGCCAAGGAATTTCTTTGCCGCCTTCTGCTCGTCGGTCTTCCGCTTGATGTATGCCTTCAGGTTCTCAAACGCCTCGTTCAGCACGTTCAAGTGATAAATGGCAAAATAGCCCAAGTCCATCTCGTCGGTTTCCACATACAGAAACGCGTTTTCATACGCCGTTTTCTTGGCCGCAATAATCCTCGAAATGGAAAGGTATTCCGTCATCCAATAGCCCTGCTTCAACATGTACCAGTAGAACAATGCCCTTGCCGTACGGCCGTTTCCATCGGTGAAGGGATGCACGTACGCCACCATAAAATGGATGATGATGCCGCGTAAAATCGGATGTATGAAGGGACGCGCATTGTCATCGTTGAAGAAATCGCACAAATCCTGCACAAACTGCGGAATCTCCGTGTGGGACGGCGGCGTGTGCACGGTTTCGCCCGTAAGCGCATTCCCCACCACAATGTCATCGTTCTTCCTGAACTGCCCCGCATCCTCCGGATTGTCCAACGCCTTCTCCGTCATCAGAGAATGAATTTTCAACAACAACTCCTCACTCAATGGCTCATCTCGATGCTCGGTAATGTACAGAATTGTATTGTAGTTGTTGAGAATCATCTGCTGCGACTTGTCTTTCGGTGACATTTTCTTTCGCAACATCTCCTTGGCCACCTTACGTGTAGTGGCCGCCCCCTCCATTTGACTGGAAGAGATGGCCTCCTCCATCAATGAGGATATGAGATATTTTGTTTTGTTCTCCTCTGGAATCAAACTGTCGTTTCCCCAACTGCCCCCAAAATTCATATCGAAATGATGACACAATTGCTGCATCGCGGAGGTGGCGGAAAACGAAACATTATAACGAGGCCATACCAATTCCCGATTTTTCAACCTGGACACTTTTACGCAATTCCACAAATTCTTCGTCGTGAACCCTTCAGGTAATCTCTTATATTTCAAAGATTTCCAAGGTTCATATGAATCATTCGCTTTCGCAATCAAAGGAAATAGAGGTGAATAATGGTTGATATTCATCAAAACATCAGCCATCTCTTGAGGTGTTATGCTAGGAGGATTTTCAATCATAATTGTTTTTTCGGCAAAAATACAAAATTCTTTCCAATGTTTGCAAAATTGGAAAGAATTGGAATGTTTTGTTTACAATTCATATCCCAATTTCTTGAACAATGCCTTCAATTCCGCCTTCGATTTTTCTTCTTCGGCCAGCAATTCCTTCATTTCGGATTGCAACTGTTTCATCTTGCTGTCGAAATCAATCTGCTCGTCGCGGTTCACAAATTCGATGTATTTGCTGGGCACCAACGAGAAATTCTTTTCCGCAATTTCGTCGAAGGTGGCGGAATAACAATATTCGGGAATATTGTGGTAACCATCGCCCACGCGTTGCCAATCGTGGTACGTGCGTGCCACGCGGGCAATATCGTCGGCCGTCAATTGTACGTATTTTTTTTCGTAAGGCGAACCCATCTGCCGCAGGTCCATGAACAGCACTTCCTTTTCGCGGTCGCGGTAATGCACCTCTTCGCCGTTGCGGTTGGCCACGCGGGCTTTCTTGTTGTTGTTCAGAATCCACAGCGTTACGCTGATGTCGGTGGTGTAGAATAGGTTGCGCGGCAGAATGAGGATGGCTTCCACCAGTCCGCGTTCCAGCATCTTCTTGCGGATGGCGTACTCGGTGCCGTCGGCGCTCAACGCCCCGTTGGCCAGAATGAAGCCTGCCACGCCGTCGCAGCTCAGCTTTGACACCATATTCAGAATCCAGCCGTAGTTGGCGTTGCTGGTGGGTGGCACGTCATAGCCCGCCCAGCGCGGGTCGTTGGTCAGCTCGCTTTCCTCGCGCCACGCCTTCTGGTTGAACGGCGGATTGGCCATGATGTAGTCGGCTTTAAGATCCTTATGCTGGTCGTTGTGGAAGGTGTCGGCCTCGCTTTCGCCCAGGTTGGAGGCGATGCCACGGATGGCGAGGTTCATCTTCGCTAACTTGTAGGTCGTCTTGGTGTATTCCTGTCCGTAAATGGAGACGTTCTTGCGGTTGCCGTTGTGGGCGGAGATGAACTTCAGCGACTGCACGAACATGCCGCCCGAACCGCAGCAGGGGTCGTAAATCTTGCCTTCGTACGGCTCAATCATTTCGGCAATGAGGTTCACGATGCACTTTGGCGTGTAGAATTCCCCCTTGCCTTTGCCTTCGGCAATGGCGAATTTGCCAAGGAAATATTCATACACGCGCCCGATTAGGTCATTTTCCTCATCCTTGAGCGTGTCAATCTTGTTGATTTCATCTAAAAGTGAAGCCAATTTGGATGTGTCGAGGCCGAGATTGGCGTAATAGTTGCTGGGCAGCGTGCCCTTGAGCGGCTTGTTCTGCTTCTCCACTTCCGACAACGCCTTGTCGATTTTTCAGTGCAATGTCCGGCTGTTTGGCGTTTTCCATAATGAAGTCCCAGCGACTCTCGGGCGCTAAGTAGAAGACGTTCTTGGCGGCATAGAAAGCCACGTTGTCGGCGAAGGCCTCGTGTCCTTCCGCCACAATTTCCTGACGGCGCTTTTCGAAATGATCGCCGGCATATTTCAAGAATATTAAGCTGAGCACCACGTGTTTGTATTCTGAACTTTCAATGGAGCCGCGGAGCTTATTGCACGCTTCCCACAGCGCTTCCTCCATGCTTTTAGGTTGTATGATTTTTTTAGCCATTCCTTTGTGTTTTAATTAAAATAGGGCGTTATAACCTCGTTTTTTTCGTCGTATTTTCCACCATAGCGATTTTGTACTCAACGTCGCTACAATCGTGCCGTACGACACCGGCACCACGTTTTACAATTTCAATTTCATATTTGGCAAAAACCAAAGCAAAAATAGCAATAAATAGGCAGTTTTTGTGCAAGTTGCAAAAAAACGAATTGTTTTTGACAATTTATGTCAATAATGCATGGAATATTGCCATGTACCACCATGTGGAGGTGTGGATACCGCAGAATAGGAAGTCGTTGTGATAATAGCTGGAAACGTCAATTAGTCTGCGCAGAAATACGCATTGCCGAAGTACTTCTGGCGCAGGCATTGTGCCCGTTTAAAAGATGTCGATTATTATTTGGGATTATTGGTGTCCGGTAAAACGGACACCAATAATTTTTATGGTTATCTGCCAAAGTTTATGTAGAGGTTGATGGCGGCAAAGTCTTTTGTGATGTTGTTACAACTGAAAGAGAAAATCAATAGATGCTGTCCTATGAGGGAGCCTTTCCCTTTTGCCGACAGATGTTGAACCAGACTATTCCCATCTTTCGGATTGTAGAAGGTATATTCTAACAAGTTGGAAGAGGCAATGCTGGCCGCGGAGAATTGGTAATATCGGCTGTCGGCGAGGGAACCATTCTGATGTGTTTCACGGGTGTAAAGTGCGAGTGCCTCTTTGCTTTCTGCAAAAATATATTGGTGGTTCAAGGTGAGCATGTACTTGTAATTCTGTACATCAATATTCCGAAGATTGCGCTTGATGATACTGTCACTGATGGGATAGACCCCGTCTGGATAGGTGTTGCGCATCTCTTCAGATTGCATTTCATCTCCTAAAGGAAGTATCAGTGGATGGAGGGTGTCCTGTACAATGGTCATGAACTTATGTGTGATGGCGGAATCCCCTGGAATAGCAAAGTAACAAAGTGCATGATTCTCTTTCTCTATTTGATAGTACCAAGAAGTGTGAAACGGCAGCGAATAGATAGGAAGTGTGTGTGTGGACTTTTTGTCCTTGTATGTGTTGATGTCTTCTGTTAATGTGACTGTATAGCCTGATAGAAAAACTTCATTTTGCGCTACTCTGATTTGGAAGGCAGACCATTCGGGTGCTTTTTTTATGGATTTGAAACTTTCCAAGACGTTCTTGTTGAAGAAGGTTCCTAAAAAATCGCTATAGGCAACATTGTTGATGAATAACCAATTTTGTTTTTTGTTCTTCTCCGCTATTTGATAGAGTTTGGAAAATTCCCTATTGGCCAAAAGGTTTTTAGGATGCTGGTGTTGGATAATCGCTTTCTTCAAAAGGTCGAGATTATCAGAAACAAGAAGAAGATGGTTGGTATAAGAGAATTTTAGACTTTTGTAGTCCGTTCCGTATGTGTAAATCTTGTGTTGTTCAAATGATTGAAAATTGGCGGGGTCAATGCTGAGTGCGCGAAGAAGTTTCTTAAACGCGGCTTGGTCTATGTGTGTGTTGAAGAGAATGGATAACCCAGTCTCCATGATGTGCCCAGACGCCGAGATGTCGTAATCGCCATTCGGGAGTTTGTGGAAGACTGACTCAAAGGCAGGAAGGGCATCCATGGCAAATGCTTCATTCATATAGGGGAGTACAGAGGGGATGTCTTTGAGAAAAGCCTCATTGTCGTTGATCTCATAGATGAACACGGCCTCAACAGGTACGGCTTCGATGAGTTCAGATCGGGTTTGCCGTAAAAACTTGTAATAAAAGAAAATGCCGACACCGATCAGTAGGACGGCGAAGAGACTGACCCATAGGATCCAACCTCGTTTTTTTTCTGTAGTGTACTCCTCTTTCATATGAATGGGATTATTTCTCTTCTTGGGCTTCTTCCAGATCAATTAAATTATGCTCGATAAGTATGTTGTACCAAGCGATTACTTTCTTGATGTTGGAAACATACACGCGTTCGCGGTCGTAGTTAGGAAGTACTTCTGCAAAATAGGCCTTCATGGCGTTGTTGTCTTTGGGCATATCCTTTTTCTGGCCGTTATGCTGTTTGAACATGGATTGGAAAACCGATTGGAGGGATACTTCGTCTTCTTCTGTGAAGATGGCGATATTGTCTAAAGTGGCTACACCGTCACTGGAAAATGCAGGAAAACGGTGGCCGTCTTCAAGTGATTCAACGATAAAGCTGTTGGGGGTTCTGGAAACAAGTTTGAAAAGTCCGCTTTTTCCAGTGATTGATAAAATGTTGCTTAAATCCATAGTAGTTTTTTAATAATAAATAAGGTTACGTTTGCGAATGAATGAAATTTGATTGTTCTGTACACAGATCTCCGTCTGCCAGTTGTTGAATGAGTCGTAGTCTGTGAAATAGTGTGTTTCCTTGGTGTGGTGGAGTTTGTCTTCGTAGATGGTCTTGATTTGACGGCCTTCCTGGCTGTATTCGTTATAAGTGTATTCAATCATTTGGTCGCCGGCTTTATAAACACATCGATTGACCTCGTCGCCGTAGTTGTCGTACTCAATGGTGACGGTTTTGAATACTTTACCGTTTGGTTCATACTCTGTTATTTTAGAGACTAAACCCTGCTCATTGTATTTGTTTTCCGTATGAGTGGTGTAATTGTCCACGGATTGGGTGCTGCTGGTAATGTTGCCGATTCCGTCTGTATTGTAGGAAAAGGCGATCACGATGCTGTCATTTTGGAAAATCTGTTCGCCAATGAGGAAGTTGTTGCGGTCATAGAGGTACTTGCCATGTGTAACCAGTGTGTGTGTGGAGTCGTATTCTTCCCATTTGGTGCCGTGGGCAAGGTCGTTGTAATGATAATTCCGTTGCAACAACGTGTCTTTATTATGATTGAATTTGATGAATTTCAAGAGAAAACCATCGGAGGTGTATTTCTGAAAAGAGGATAGGTCGGCCGAACGTTTACGTAAGATCTTGCTCACATTGGCTGTGTCGGAAATAGGGAGGGAATCCTCTGTTAGATAGTAGGTGAGGGTTCGTATTTCTTTAACATTTCCGTAGATGTGGTTGCGTTGTAGATGGCTTTTCTCAATATCCGGGGTGATGACAATAGGGGCCGGCTTCTTTTTGCAGCCGCCGGCCACTATAATCAATAGGATTGTCGCTATGAGGATTTTGAATTTCAAATAATAGAATTTTGAAAGTTTGAAAAACAAAATGGTCGTTAATGAGGAATGTTATTGAACGCTTTCTTCAATGAGCTTGTCATCGGTGAAGTTCGGTAAGGTAACGGTAAGGTTCGGATTGGCTGCCATGGCGCGTTTGATGGCGAAAATGGCACCGTCGTTGCGAGCCCATGCGCGTCGGCTGATGCCGTTGTTTACGTCCCAGAAGAGCATGTTGCGCAGTCTGCGGTCACTTTCATCAGTTCCGTCAAGTACCATGCCGTAGCCGCCGTTGATGACTTCACCCCAGCCAACGCCGCCACCATTGTGAATGGAAACCCATGTGGCACCGCGGAATCCGTCACCGATGACGTTGTGAACAGCCATGTCGGCGCAGAAACTGGAACCATCATAAATGTTGGAGGTCTCGCGGAATGGTGAGTCTGTGCCAGATACGTCGTGGTGGTCGCGGCCAATGACAACGGGAGCGCTGAGTTTTCCGCTCTTGACGGCATCGTTAAAGGCTGCGGCGATCTTAGTACGTCCTTCTGCATCGGCATAAAGAATACGGGCTTGTGAACCTACCACCAAATGATTTTGGTTGGCACCCTTGATCCAGGTGATGTTGTCTTTCATCTGCTGGGAAATCTCAGCAGGTGCGGTGGCGCTGATTTCGTTCAGTACGTCCATGGCGATATGGTCGGTGATGTCAAGGTCTTCTGCCTTGCCGGAGGTGCAAACCCAGCGGAATGGACCGAAACCATAGTCAAAGCACATCGGTCCCATGATATCTTGTACGTAGGATGGGTATCTAAATGTGCCATCCGCTTTCAAAATATCTGCACCGGCACGAGATGATTGCAATAGGAAGGCATTGCCATAGTCAAAGAAATACATGCCCTTAGCCGTAAGTTTATTGATGGCAGCCACATGTCTGCGCAAGGATGCTTCAACGGCTTTCTTGAAATCTTCGGGCTTCTCAGCCATCATGACTTTAGCATCTTCAAATGAAATGCCCACAGGATAATAGCCGCCGGCCCAAGGATTGTGGAGGGAGGTCTGGTCACTGCCGAGATCCACTTGGATGTTGTGTTCTGCGCAATATTCCCAAAGATCTACGACATTACCTTGATAAGCGAAGGAACGGGCGATTTTCTTGGCGCGTGCTTCGTTTACTTTGACGAAGAGTTGGTCGAGGTTGTCGTGTACTTCATCCACCCAGCCTTGCTCGAAGCGCTTTTGGGTGGCAGAGGGGTTGATTTCTGCGGTGATGGAAACCACACCGGCAATATTGCCTGCCTTGGGTTGGGCACCAGACATGCCGCCAAGACCGGCGGTGACGAATAACTTGCCGCCGATTTCGCCACCGATTTTACGGCTGGCGTTCAGGACGGTAATGGTGGTGCCATGAACAATACCCTGAGGCCCGATGTACATGTAGGAACCGGCTGTCATTTGTCCGTATTGGCTGACGCCAAGGGCATTCATACGCTCCCAGTCGTCGGGCTTGGAGTAGTTTGGAATAACCATGCCGTTGGTGACGACTACGCGCGGCGCATCCTTATGGGATGGAAATAGTCCAAGCGGGTGACCGGAATACATGACAAGGGTCTGCTCGTCGGTCATCTCGGACAAATATTTCATGACGAGGCGGTATTGTGCCCAGTTTTGAAAAACGGCGCCATTTCCACCATAGGTGATCAATTCGTGGGGATGCTGTGCCACAGCGGGGTCCAAATTGTTCTGAATCATCAGCATGATGGCGGCCGCCTGTCTGCATTTGGCTGGATATGTTTCAATAGGACGGGCGTACATTTCATAATCGGGGCGCAGACGGTACATGTAGATTCGTCCGTAGTCCTGTAGTTCTTTGAGAAATTCAGGAACCAACTGCGCATGCAGAGAAGGATCAAAATAACGAAGCGCATTGCGAAGGGCAAGCTGCTTTTCCTTCTTGGTTAGAATATCTTTACGCTTGGGAGCATGATTAACGTTCGGATCGTAGGGTTTGGGTTGTGGTAAAATGCTGGGAATACCTCTCTTAAGGTCTTCTTGAAATTCTTGCAGTGTCATAATTCTTTTTTTTGAAAATGAGCCGCAAAGATACAAAAAAATGTTTTTGACATCTTTTCTATTGCCTTTTACAATTTATGAAAAATATCCACCAGAAGATGCTCTCTATTTCATAAGGTTGATGATGTTGTCGTCCTTATAGTAAATATCCTCACGGTATTGGATGCAGTCGTTGTCGCCGATAAAGCAGGTGTAGTATTCAGTATAGACGGGCATTTTATTCTTGAGGGACACGGAAGTGGGTTTTAGCTTTCGATAGAAGATCTTCTCCTGGTCGGTCAGGTTCGCGTATTGGACGGAATCGCGTTTTTGCAGATCCTCAAGATATTTTTCACCCTTCTCAGTGTGCGGCTCTTCTCCAACAAGGATGCCGAGCTGCTCTGTCCGGATGGTGTCAAATTCATTGAATTCGTAGAGAATGGCCGCTAATTCGAATGGATTCTCCACGCGTACGCATCCGTGACTGAGGGCGCGGACTCTGCGTTTGAAGGCTCCCTTGTTGTTGGTGTCGTGCAGATAGACGGATTCGGTGTTGGGAAAGTCGAACTTGATACGCCCCAGTGCATTGTAACTACCGGAACTTTGATGGATTCGGTAGGGAATGTTATTTTGGCTGACATTGTTCCAATTTATGGAGTCGGGGATGACCTGCCTTCCTGTGCGTGTGTCGCGAAGGTATAAATGTTCACGATGTATGACGGCTGTGTTGCTGCGACAGAGCTTAGGGTAGTATTCGTCTTTGATGATGTCGTAAGGAATGTTCCATTCGGGATTGAGTACGATGCGTCCGATTTTGCTATGAAGAAGTGGGGTTTCCGACTTAAAAGCCTTCGTGATTCCATTGCGGATACGTCCGGTAGTCGTAGTCGGTGATTGTGTCCTGCCGCAGCATACCCGTGTCTTGAAAACCCGCTTTCCTTCTCGGACGGCTTGCAGGGTGAAATCGGGAATGTTTACGGCAATGTAGTTCTCACCCTTTTGTGGCACGACTTTCCAACGGAGACGTTCCATGTTTGCGGCAAGGCGCTTTTGGTAGTAGGATAGGGGGCGGTTGAGTTTTTCAATGCTTTCCCGATCCAGCGTGTCGCTTTCCGGAATGGCGTTGTTGGCTCGAAATAGGTTGAGTGCCGCAAGTACGGCATCGTTTAGAACGGGGGTCTCGGCAATCTCTTCGGCAAGCTCGCCAGTCAGATGCAGTCGGCGGCAAAGCGCAATCACCCCTTGATTTTGTTGGCCTTTTCGCAGCGCCATTGGCGGAATAGGGGCGAAAAGGCTGTCTGACAGGGCTTGTAGTCTATTCAATTCTTCTTTCAACCTGAGGTATGAAGTATCATTAGGTTGGAAGGAATTGAGTGCCTTTTCAAGGTGATGACTTTTTTCAAGAACGTTGATGAAGAAGCTGCTATCTGCCTGCTCATATTCATAAAGCCATTTTCCACCATTGGCCGTCTTGGGGTTCGTTGCCCCATATTGGAGGGCTTGGGCATATTTCATGTAGGAACAGGAAAGCAGGGATTCCAAATTCCATAGGTGTTGAAAGAGCGAGGTGTCGTTGGCGATTTGATGGTTCTTGAGCAAATCAATACTGTGGACAATGGTGTCGTAGTTGAAGTAGGATAGGGGGATACCGTGTGATGGAGCTTCGGACAGATATTGGAGGAGAAGGTCTATCTTATGCTCCTGAAAGCCATTGGCCGTCCAAATGGGTTCATAGTTGTGCGAAAGGTAGTATTGGGATAGAATGGCCTGATTCGGAAATTGTTCGTTTGAAATGGTATCTAAATAATGGGTGATGAAATGTTCGTATTCTTTGTTGTTGTAAGTACGATAGTAGTTGAACCATTTGGGTTTGGGTTCTTTGAACGATATTTTACCGCACGAAGTACATAGAAGGATAATAAGTTCAATTATAGTGAGGCTAAGAAAGACTTTTTTGATGGCGGATGATTCACGGTTCATAGATACCTCTTTTTATTTGTGCACGTTAATGGTCTTCCTAAACGGAATATCATTCTGAAGGCGGCCAGCGGCGGTAAGTGTATGCCTTTTTTCGTCATTGCGCCAAAGTACGTACACTACGTTCCCTTCTTGTTTGATAATGAAGCCACCTTCAGCTTTCCAAGTGACGAATTTGAGATTGGATTGTTGCAATTCGTATTGTTGTATGTCTCCAGTGTGGCGCTTGATGTTGCCTACAAGGGTAAGTTCATGGTAGAAAAACTGCTGTATTTTGTCTTGGATGAATTGGTAATAATGATTGAGGGCTCCGCCTTTGTCTTGGTATGGTGCATGCTTCGCCCCTTCAATAGGATAGAATTCATTTCGGATATGCAAAGAATCCATTTGCTCGTGGATGGATTTGGAACCAAACATTTTGTCAAATAGCATCTCTCCTAAGTCACCTTTGATGTTGGCAAAGGGAAAACCCTCGTCGTAGGGTACGAGTTCGTCTGCTGTTCCATGGAAGGAAATGAGGGGCGTTCGGTGGTTTTGTAGGATGCTGAGGTCGTAAACCGCTCCCCACATATTAGCCATTGCCTTGATTTTGAATTTGTTGTGTAGCTTGTTTCCGGAAGATTCCAATCGTCCCACGGATTTGCCCCACTTTCGTTCCTGAATAAAAGGTGGACGGGTATTGTTGGTCATGTAAGTGGTGTTGAGCGCGGTGATGGCACCGGCGCTGGTGCCGGCAAGGAAGATGGCGGAAGTGTCAATGCCATATTTGGCCGCGTTGGCCACCAAATAGCGAATGGCCGCATGGGCATCCTGAATGGCGTGATAGCCGCATCGTTGGATGGAACCTTTTGATAGACGGAATCCCAATCGGTAGTTGATAGAGGCGGTTACGTATCCCGTTGAGGCAAAATGCTCGCACCAGCCCGTCATCGTTTTATCACCTTTGTCTCCTATGTAGAATGCTCCACCATGAATAAATACAATTAGTGGTCGCCGCTCAATGGAGTCTTGTTTGGGAAAATAGATGTCCATGTCAAGGTTCAGTTCCTTGGGCGAAGCCGTTTGGGCAATGGTCTTAGTGACCATTTTGCCAAAATGGTCGTGGGGAATGGGGTAGGACGTCCAGAAACCTTTGGCCTTCCCATAGGTAATGTCTGCCTCTTTGGAAACCGCGAAAAGGCTGTCTTGGTATCTTTTTGAAGAATATGTTTGAAAAGTTGGCTCCTGATATCGTTCAAAGGCTAAATCCTTCTTTTTCAAACCAATTAAATCTGAATACACCTTTCCTGTGACAGAGGCTGTGTCAATAGTGATGGAAAATTTGAATTCGGAGGAGAAAGATTTGGTTTGGAAGAAGTATTTTCCCTGGTGCCTTGAAATAGTAAAGGCAACAGGATCCTGCCAGATTGCCTGTCCGGCAGGATAGTATTTTCCAGTTGCCTCTGTGTCGTTTGTAGAAATTATCTTGAAGAAATAACAACTGTCCTCAATTTCGCCAAAATAGTAATGCTCAGTGTCGAGGATTTTGAAGGAGAATTCCTCACCGTTATGAATGGTTACGGATTCACGACTATGTTTGATGTTTTTTCTGTGCTTGTCGGCTGAGCCCTTGTCTTTACAGGAAACCAGGACCAGTGTGATAAGGAAAAACAGCAAAAGGAGTCGGACGGTTGCCTTCTTCATAGCGTGTTATTGTGCAGAACCTTCTTGGATTCCGAGCAGTTCGATGTCAAATACCAATGGGGAGAAAGGAGGAATACCGTAGTTGCCTCTTTCACCATAGGCATATTCGGAAGGAATGAGCACGGTAGCTTTTTCGCCAACGTGCATTTTGGATACGGCGACTTCCCATCCGGGAATTACCTGGCGTGCGCCCAAAACAAAGGAGAATGGCTCTCCACGTTGCACGGAGCTGTCGAAGACGGTATCATTGAGGAATTTTCCCGTGTAGTGAACATTGACGGTCTGCATGGGTTGGGGTTGAGGACCGGAACCTTTTTTGGTCGTTATGATGTAGATGCCTTCTTCTGTTGGTTGTACGGTTATTTTTTTCTTTGCTATGTAGTCTTTGATGTCGGAAACTTCCTTGGCCTGCTGTTCGCGCATTTGCGTTTCGTATTCGGCTCTCATTTTTTCAAATTGGGCTTTGGGCATGTGTCCGTACAGTTTGATGTCGGCGTAAAGTGGTTCTTTGCCGAAAGGATATACGGTGTCCTGCATGAAATGTTTGAAGAATTCCACGCCGTCTAAGATGAAGGTGGCAGAATCGCCCACATGCATCATGCGGATGGCGGCGTAAATGTCACCTTTGTAGAGGGAATCCATGATCATTTCGTTGGGCATCATGGGGATCAAGGTAGAGTCACCTGCGCGAAGGGAAAAGAGAATGCCTACGAGGTCGCCTGTCTTCGGCATGGCGGCTGTGTCGTGTACGTCTCCGTAGAATTGGTAGTAGATACCCGTTTTACGATCTTTTTTGAAACCCTTGTGCTTGCAGGAAGAGAATGAACCGGCCACTAATACGGCCATGATTGCGATAGCAATAAATTTGAATGTCTTTTTCATTGGTACTATTTTTGGTTTGTTGTATTCGGTAAAGTTTGTTGTATTTCCAGGTCTGGAATCATTTCGATGATCATGGCGATGGGTAGGCGTCCGTTGACTTTGTCGGCGTCTCCCGCAACGCCGTAGGCAAGGTAAGAAGGGATAACCAATCTGGCTTTGCCGCCGGGTCGAAGCATTTTTGCGGCTTCATGAAGAGCGGGTATCTCCTCGGATTTGTCCACTCGGAAGACTTTTTCCCCATTTTTCTCTGATTGATAGATGAGTTCGCCCGAAAGAAGAAAGGTCTGGTATCGAACCCGTACGGGGTCTTCTTCCTTGAAATACTCGCCAGAACCGGGGTCCGTGATTTGAATGTAGAGTCCCGTTTCCGTACGCTGCATATTCCACTTGTATCGTTGAATGAAGAGTTGCATTTCTTCGTTCTCCCAGTGTATGATTTTTTTGTTGCCTTCAACAAAGGGCGCTTCGCGGTCCACACTATCCTTGCTGGTGGTTACAACGGTCCTGTTTCGCTGGTCGCCACAGGCATAGAAGAGAATTATGGAGAGAGAAAAAACTATATGTAGAAGGTATCTGCTCACAGGAGGGGGGTGTTTTTCATATCTTCAAGGGCCTGCTCAAAATGGGCAATAGCCTCTTCAATAGTGCCGTTATAGAATGCGCCGGCGGCATTGTGGTGCCCACCGCCATTGTAGTATTTTCTGGCGAAAAGATTAACATCCACTAGTCCTTTGGAACGGAAGGACACGCGGACGCGGTTGTCTCGCTCAGTGAAGAAGGCGGTGAATTGTACAATGTCAATGGACAATCCGTAATTGACAAATCCTTCGGTGTCACCGATGCGATAGTTGTTTTCTAGGAGATCTTGTTTGGAAAGATATATGTAGGAGGCCGCATGTTCGGGTAGAATCTTCATCCTTTGCGAGAGGGCGATGCCCAGCAGCTTCATCCTGCTTTCTGTATAGTTGTCATATACTTTCCGATGGATGGCTTCGCCATTGATGCCGAAGGCAATGAGCTTCTTCAGTACATCGTATGTACTGGGATTGTCGCAGGCGTAGGTCACGGAACCAGTGTCTGTGATGATGCCCACGTAAAGAGCCTCGGCGATGGCTCGGGAAAATTTTCGTTTGGGCGTGAGATACTTGTAGAGGAATTTGTAAACCAATTCACTGGCAGAGCTGGTCTGGTGGGTGGAGTACATGACGTCGCACTTGATGTCCGGAGTGACATGGTGGTCGATGAGCACTTTGAAACCCTTAAATTGGGAAATGGTATTTTGCAGATCCTGGCCCGCGCGATGGGGCGCATTCATATCTACAATAAAAAGAATATCAGCCTCTTTGATGACCTTGCGGGCTTTTGTGAGCTGCTCTTGCGCGATGATAATGTCCTCGCTGCCCTTCATCCATCTCAAAAAATCTGGAAAGATGTTCGGCGAAATGACAGAAACGTCGTAGCCATCTTCTTTAAAATAATGGTATAGGGCGAGCGCACTGCCTAATGCATCTCCGTCAGGGTTGAAATGAAAAACCACGGCAATGTGCTTGGCCGTAGTGAGGGCGTCTTTAACTTTTTGTATATCCTGCTTTTTCAATGCGGTTTTTTTTAAGCGCGCAAAAGTACAAAAAAATATGTTCACATTGTCAGACGGTTCTTCCTTTTAGATGGCAATAAACGAGGCTGAAAAAATGGAATTATCCCTTTTCGTCTTGTAAAGAGATTCCTACGCTTCGCTTCGGAATGACGATGCGCTGCAGGCGGGCAAAAAGGCGGCGACGGAAAGTGTAAAACGGATTGCCTTGTTGTGGTGTCGCCGCAGAAATCACGATTGCGGCGGCACCACGCACCAACCATAATCAACAACTGTGAGCCGTCGCCCGTGTGCGTTAATGGCGAATCGTCATCCCGAACCTCTGACCATTGGGGTAGGTGAGGGATCTCAACAAGATTAAAAGTGATAATTCCGAAAAAATATGCATCATAAAGCAAAAAATGCTATTTTTGCAACTTGTTTTTATTGGCTAAGTAGATAGATTTTATGAAGAAAATATACTTCTTTTCATTTTTGCTCTTTCTAGTGTCTGCCGTGGCTGCCCAAAATGTGGTGACCATTGACCAATGTCAGCAATGGGCTGTGGCACAGACTTCTGCAAATGTGCAGAAGGACTTGAACGAGCAGATTATGAAGACAAGTCTCAATAACGCGGCTTCCCATCTTTATCCGAAGCTTTCCATCAACGGACGCTTCAGTTATGAATCCGCGGAGGTCCCACATCATGATCCCTTTGTGGGAAATCCCGAATTGGCAAAGATGCAGTATCACATCGGACTCGATTTCGAACAGGTGGTTTTTGAAGGATGTAGGATGTTCTATGGTAGGCAGTACGCCACATTGCAAAATGATGCGGAAGTATATAAGATCGAGCTTTCGATGAATGAAATAAAGGCCAAGGTTATTTCCCTATATCTCAATTTGCTGATTCTTGACAAGCAAATGGGAATTCTTGAAAATGTGAAAAGCACCTTTGATAACCAACTCAAACAGTTGCAAGTGCTTCACAAGGAAGGGGTGATTCCTCAAAACGATGTTTCCCAGTTGGAATTGGAAGCCTTGAAATTAGATCAGAATTACGATGAACTCCAATCTACACGAGAATCCATTATTTCCTCACTTTCCATTCTGACGGGACGGGACCTTTCCACCGCTGAGTTTGAGATGCCCCAACTTCCCGATTTTTCTGCTTCTGAAGAATCCAATCGTCTGGAATTTGCTATCTTCGACAATCAATTGAAACAAATGGAGTTTCAAAGGAAACTGCATTTCTCCAACAGTCTTCCCAAACTTTCTCTTTTTGCTACGGGTGGCTATGGACGTCCTGATTACCAGTTCTATTTCAGTCGCCCCGACTGGTACTATATGGCAGGTGTCTATCTTCGAATTCCAGTTATTGACTGGGCAAAGACTTCCGGTGTGGGCAAGGTTATCAATATCCAAAAGCAGATTTTGGAAAGTCAGGAAAAGGATTTTAGAAAATCAAACCAAATCGCCATCCAAGATAAACTGAATGAAATTAGGCGTCTTGAACATTTGCAGGAGTTGGATGTTGCGATTACGGGTAAGTATCGTGAACTGACAAAGACCTATTCCAGTCAGTTGCTCAACGGAACCATTACTACAATTGACTATATCCGCCAACATAATGACGAAGTGAAGTCCCTGATGAATCAGGAAATACATAGTATTCAGCTGCTGAAGGCCATGTATGAGTTGATGGCTTTGCGCGGACAACTTTAATATGACGATTATTAACAAATTTAACACTATAAAATGAATAAACTTCTAACCATTTCCGGTTCGCCGCACGTTCACAGTGATGATTCTGTGAAGAAGATTATGTGGTCCGTGGTGATTGCATTGATGCCGGCGTTTTTGGTGTCCATTTTCTATTTTGGACTGCCAGTTATTATTTTAACATTGGTTTCCGTAGGGTGCTGCGTGTTGTTTGAATATCTGATTCAACGCTTCATTATGAAGGTGAAACCCACGATTAGCGACGGATCAGCCATCGTGACAGGTGTGTTGCTGGCTTTCAATGTGCCAGCCAATCTGCCGATTTGGATGCTCGTAGTGGGGGCCCTGGTGGCCATCGGCGTGGCTAAAATGCCGTTCGGTGGTTTGGGCCATAACCCTTTCAACCCGGCTCTCGTTGCGCGCGTGTTCCTGTTGATTGCCTTCCCGGTAGCTATGACGACCTGGCCGGTGGCAACACCTATTTGGGGATTTGCCGATGCCGTTACAGGACCGACCCCTCTGGGCATTATCAAGGAAGGCGCCGATGCACAACTTCCCACCTATATGAATATGTTCGTTGGACAGATGGGTGGCAGTTTTGGTGAGGTGTCTGCTATCGCCCTGCTGATCGGTGCCATCTTCCTGCTTATCCGCAGGGTGATCACTTGGCATATTCCTGTGGCCTTCATCGCTACGGTATTTGTGTTCTCAGGAATTTTCTATCTGATTGATCCTTCCCAATATATGAATCCGTTCTTCCATGTGCTTGCCGGCGGCCTCATCCTCGGTGCATGCTTCATGGCTACGGATATGGTGACCTCCCCAACTACGGGCGGCGGTATGCTCGTCTTCGGTTGTGGCTGCGGTCTCCTGACAATCATTATCCGTATGTTCGGTGCCTATCCCGAAGGCGTGTCTTTCTCCATTCTGATTATGAACGCCCTCGTTCCTTTGATCAATAAGGCCTTTAAACCTAAAACATACGCCAAATAACCTTTAAATTCGATGACTATGGTACAGAAAAAAGAACCCTCATTGATACGCCTGGTGATAGTGCTTACGTCTATCGCCCTGGTCGCTGGACTTGCCCTGACGGGCGTCTATGCCCTGACGAAGGAACCGATTGAATCCTCCCAGCTCCAAAAGAAACAGGAAGCCCTTACTTCGGTGCTCCCCGGTTTTCAAGGAACGTTTAAAGATACTGTCGTATTTCTCAAAGAAGAAAATGAGAATGTGGTGGTGCATGTTGCCATCCAAGACGGAAAATTGTTCGGTGCCGGTGTGGAAACTTTTACCAAGAAGGCTTTTGCCGGTCGCTTTGACCTGATGGTGGGATTTGATGACGAAGGAACCATCCTCAATACGGCTGTGATAAAGGCTGGTGAAACGCCTGGCCTGGGCGATAAGATTAATAAGGACAAAAGTGATTTTGCAAGCCAGTTTAATGGAAATAATCCTAAGGAATACGATTTAAGGGTTTCCAAGGATGGAGGTGATGTGGATGCCATTACGGCGGCTACGATCTCTTCCCGTGCCTATTGCGATGCCGTTAAAAGAGCGTATGATGTTTTTATGCAAGTAAAGGAGGCCTATAATGAGTAAGCTTAATATTTTAACAAAAGGTTTTTTCAAGGAGAATCCCAGTTTGATTCTCGTTCTGGGTACCTGCCCTACGTTGGCAGTGACTACCTCTGTGAATAATGCCCTGGGTATGGGAGCCGCTACGACGTTCGTGCTCCTGATGTCCAATGTCATTATCTCTCTGTTGAAGAATGTCATTCCTGACAAAGTTCGTATTCCATGTTATATCGTCATTATCGCCACTTTCGTGAGTATGATTGATCTGCTGATACAAGGCTTTCTCCCCGCACTTTCCGAAAGCTTGGGCGTGTTTATTCCGTTGATCGTCGTGAACTGCATCGTTCTTGGTCGTGCGGAGGCTTTTGCCAATAAGAATTCGGTGGGCGATTCCGCACTGGATGGCCTGGGCATGGGTATCGGTTTT
Organism: Bacteroidales bacterium; assembly: GCA_045600525.1. Taxonomy (GTDB): domain Bacteria; phylum Bacteroidota; class Bacteroidia; order Bacteroidales; family WCHB1-69; genus F23-D06. The sequence continues at coordinate 15,356 of JAZRYC010000102.1, read as the reverse complement.
ACTATTTCTCTGGCTCTCATCGCCGCAGTTCGTGAAATCCTTGGTGCCGGCTCCTTCATGGGATTCCAATTTATTCCTTCTCAATACAATATTTTGATTTTCGTTCTGGCTCCCGGAGCCTTCTTGGTGTTTGGTTTCATTATGGCCCTGGTTCGCCATATCGTTACTCAACTCGAGGCTAAACGTAAGGCAAAATGCTGTTGCCAGAAATAATCTTATTTTTTCATTTTAGCACACATAAATTATGGAATATATATTAATGATTATAGGAGCTGTTTTAGTAAACAACATCATTTTGGTGCAGTTCCTCGGTATTTGTCCGTTCCTTGGTGTATCTAGTAAGGTAAACACCGCCCTCGGTATGGGTGTGGCCGTAGTCTTTGTCATGGCTCTGGCTACGTTGGTAACCTCCACCCTCCAAAAGTATGTCCTCATTCCATTGAATATCACATTCCTCCAGACTATTGTCTTTATTTTGGTCATTGCCGCCTTGGTGCAGATGGTGGAAATTATGCTGAAGAAGGTCAGCCCGTCACTGTATAAGGCGCTGGGAGTTTATCTTCCCTTGATTACAACCAACTGCGCTGTGCTCGGTATCGCTATCAAGGTTACCGAACAGGAATTGATCAAAGGACATGGTTTCTCTATTTTGGACAGCACCCTTTACTCTGTGGCCATTGCCATTGGTTTTACATTGGCCATTGTGATTTTTGCCGGTATTCGTGAACAACTTGAATTGGTTGAGATACCGAAGGGTATGAAGGGCGTTCCTATCGCTTTGATTACAGCTGGTATTCTGGCTATGGCATTTATGGGTTTTGCCAATCTCGTATAGGATTATTGGATTCGTGGCCTATAGGCTGACGGATGAAAATATAAGACATACGTCGTCTGTTTGAATCACCCTCCCATTCGGAAGGGTGATTCGTTTTATTAGAGGTGTGATTTTTTAGGCCAAGGTGGTAAGAAATCACACTCTTTAACATAAACTACCAAACGACAAAAGCATAATATGCACTATATTAACATATCAAGTCTATTATGGATTGCCTTAAGGACAGCAATAAAAAGTTTGTCAAAGAATAACTGAAAACAGCATAATACTGCAGCTTTATTTTGTATCTTCGCACCCTCAAAATTAGAAAGTATGTCCGTCACGTTTACGTTAGGTATAGATATTGGCTCTACAACTGTCAAACTCGTTCTCTTGGATGAAAATCAATCTCCCCAATATAAGGATTACCGCCGCCATAATATGAATATTCGAGAAACGGTATGCGCGGCTATGGAACCAATGCTCAACCATTATGCGGATGCTATGCTTCGTGTGGCCGTTACGGGTTCCGTGGGAATGGGGTATGCCGAATGCTGGCAGCTCCCCTTCGTACAGGAGGTGATTGCCGCTGCTACGGTCGTACAACAACAGTTTCCAGATACGAAGACGTTTATTGACATCGGCGGTGAGGACAGCAAGATGATTTTCTTTGAGCAGGGGAGGGTGCCCGATATTCGAATGAACGGAAACTGCGCCGGCGGTACGGGAGCTTTTATTGATCAAACCGCAGGACTGCTGAATGTGTCACCTTCGGAACTCAATGAACTGGCCTCAAAGGCGAAGACAATATACCCCATAGCTTCCCGTTGTGGAGTCTTTTCAAAGACGGACATCCAAAATCTGCTGGCAAGAAATGTCAGTAAGGAGGATGTTGCCTTGTCCGTCTTTCATGCGGTTTCCCTGCAGGTTATCGGTACGCTTTCGCGAGGACTTGATGTGGTGCCCCCAGTCTTTTTCTGTGGCGGTCCATTTGCTTTTCTACCCATGTTGCGCAATACTTTCCTTAATAATCTGCATCTTTCTGAGGAAGACTGTGTCGCTGTACCCGATGCCCGTATTATCTCTGCTTTCGGCACGGCACTCATGGCTTCTGGTGTATGTGAGCAAGAATTTTCCATGGCAGATTTCTACAACAGGGTGAAACAAGCAAATATGGGTGATGATTTGCGCTATCAGAATCGTCTGTCGCCCCTTTTTAATGGTGCTTCGGATTTTGATTCCTGGTTTAAGCAGAAACAGAACTTCTTCGTGCCACGAGCCACGTTTGAAGAAACGTCCTCGTCGGATGTCTTTATAGGCGTGGATTCAGGCTCTACTACCACCAAACTGGTGGTGCTTGACGCTACAGGTAAGTTGATTTTCTCAGACTATAGCTCAAATAACGGCAATAGTTTTCAAGCCTTTATGATGGCCTTGCAACGATTCCAACAAGCCTGTGAGGATCATCATTTCCAACCTAGAGTCCTAAATAGTGCCGTTACAGGTTATGGCGAAAATCTTTTGAAGGCTGGCTTTGGACTTCATCATGGCGTGGTGGAAACCATGGCCCACTATCTCGGCGCCCGCAAAGTATCCCCGGAGGTGTCCTTTATACTCGATATCGGCGGCCAGGACATGAAGGCCATCTTTGTGGAGAATCAGGCTATTCGCCGTCTGGAAATCAATGAGGCATGCTCCTCCGGTTGCGGCTCCTTTATTGAGACGTTTGCCAAGATGCTGGGCTACTCGGTAGCTGATTTTGCGCGCATCGCCTGCGAAGCAGAACACCCATACGATTTGGGAACCCGCTGTACCGTGTTTATGAATTCCAAGGTTAAGCAGGCCATGCGCGAAGGTGCGCAACCAGAGGATATATCCGCCGGATTTGCTTATTCGGTGATTAAAAACTGCCTATATAAGGTCCTTAAGTTGAAAAACACGCAGGAGCTCGGAGAACATATCGTCGTTCAGGGAGGAACGTTCAAGAATATGGCCGTGGTACGTGCCCTTGAACGCCTTACCGACAAGGAGGTCCGCTTTTCAGATATCCCAGAATTGATGGGCGCATACGGATGTGCTCTGTTTGCTATGGAACAGAAGGTGGAACGTCCCATGACACTGGATGAGTTGTTGTCTGTACAACAGTTCAAAACCGAGCAGCAGACCTGCCCAGGTTGTCCGAACCACTGCTCAGTGATTCAGTATCGCTTTTCTAATGGCAATTGCTATTATTCTGGTAATAACTGCGAAAAGATATTCGCCAATGTGTCGGATGGCGCGAAAAAAGGCAGGAACCAACATCATGAGCGTTTGAAATTGCTATATAATCGTCCCATTGTCCATGTTCAAGAAGCAAAACTGAAGATTGGTATTCCCCGCGCACTCGGTATGTTTGAACTATATCCCTTCTGGCACGCGCTCTTCAGGGAGTGTGGATTTACGACCATCATGTCGGGCCCTTCTACCATTAGGGAATATGAACAGGGACTGCATACGGTGATGTCTGAGAATATCTGCTTCCCTGCCAAGTTGATGCATGGACATGTGTTTGACTTGGCGCAAAAGGGTGTGGACCGCATTTTCTATCCCTTTGTTGTGCTGGAACAAAAAGCTGATAAAAAGGTGCGTAACAGTTATAATTGTCCTGTGGTGGCCGGCTATTCCGATGTGATGAAAAATGCCATCGACACTCAGGAAAGATTTGGTATTCCCTTTGACGCGCCTGTGGTTTCCTTTAATGACGAGGTGCTCATGCGTGCCGGATGCACTGATTATCTCCGTAGCCTGGGCGTGGACAAAATTACGATTCAGCGCGCGTTGGATGCTGCTGTGCAGGCACAGAAAGATTATTTGTTTGAGCAACATCGTCGCGCCCGCGAAATCGTGCGGGAAGCCCGCCGCGACAACCGGATGGTTGTAGTGCTGGCCGGACGTCCCTATCATTCCGATCCCCTAATACAGCATAAGATTTCCGATGTACTAGCCGATATGGGCATTGACGTTGTTACGGAATTTATTGCCGAAGAACAAAATACGGAGGTGTATGATGAACTGGTCGCCGTCACACAATGGACCTACCCCAATCGCGTCTTTAAAGCTGCCCACTATGTGGCCAACAGCGATGAGAATGTCCACTTTATGATGATTACCTCCTTTGGATGCGGCCCTGATGCCTTCATTATCGACGAAGTACATGACATTCTGGATCGTCGAGGCAAAAGTCTTACCCTGCTCAAAGTGGATGATGTCAATAATATCGGTTCTCTTCGCCTGCGCGTTCGCTCCATGGTGGAGAGCCTGAAGTTTAGCCGAAAAACGGAGGTCCGCAAACCTTTTGTAACGACTCCGCTCTTCCAAGAGTCTGATCGTCGAAGAACTATCATCGGACCTTATTTTGCCGGAGGATATTCCGAGTTTCTTCCTACGATTTTCAAGATGGCTGGCTATCAATTGGTGAATTTGCCGCTTGGCGATCGCGAGTGCGTGGACTTGGGCCTCCAATATGCCAATAATGAGGTGTGCTATCCGGCCACAATCGTAGTGGGCAGTATTCTTAAAGCGTTGCGTAGCGGCCAGTATGATCGCAATGAGGTGGCGGTTATCATTTCGCAAACCGGCGGGCAATGCCGCGCTACGAATTATATTATGCTGATTAAAAAGGCGCTGGTTGCTGCGGGCTTTGAGGATATACCCGTGCTGGCGTTGGCCTTGGGTGATACGCTGGCTAATGAACAGCCTGGCTTCCATTTCAATGCCAGAGACTTGGCGCTGCCAACGCTGAACACCCTCCTGTATGCGGATTGCCTGTCTCGTATTTATTATGCTTCGCGCCCTCGCGAAAAACAACCCGGCATAGCCAAAGCATTACATCAAAAGTATATAGAGATGAGCTTTCCGCTGATTGAAAAGCGTGATTACAAAGGATTGCGTAATCTGCTGAAACAGGCTGTGCAGGAGTTTCGAGAACAGATCTACGAACATGCCAAACTGCCACAAATCGGCGTGGTGGGCGAAATTTATATCAAGTATAATGCCTTCGGGCATCTTAATGTCTTGGATTGGCTCGCCGATCAGGGCGTGGAGGTGGTGGCTCCCTCCATTTATAATTTCTTTATGAATAGTTTTGTAAATAAACATATCAACAAGAAACTCCACATTAAGCCCGTGTCGCAGCCATTGTTCGTTACGGACGCTATCTACAAACTAGTGTATCGCTATGCTCGATCTTACGATGCGGCGTGTCGCGACTTCCCCGGTTATCGCCCCTTTGCTGATATTTTCCATGATGCCGAATTGGCTTCCCGCATAATCAATATGGCGGCCAATTTTGGTGAAGGATGGCTTATTCCCGCCGAAATGTCAGCACTTGCCGAAAGCGGCGTGAAGAACATTATTAGCCTTCAGCCATTCGCCTGCATCTCCAACCATATTATCTCAAAAGGTATTGAGAAGAAAATCAGAAAGTTCTATCCAGATCTCAATTTGCTCTTCCTTGACTTTGATGGTGGTACCAGTGAGGCCAATGTGTTTAATCGTTTGCACTTTATGATAGAAAACGGAAAGGCATAGCTGGAATGAATACAGTATATTCAAATTTAAAAGATTAAAATATGAAGAAGTTAATATTGGTTGCGGCGCTCGTGCTTTGCGGGATGTCCGTATTTGCCCAACAGAAAATATACGATGATCAGGCGGATGCCATGAAACAAATCAAAACGGCTGTACTGCAGGCTCAAAAGGAAGGAAAGTATGTGCTTTGCCAAGTGGGTGGCAACTGGTGCCCGTGGTGCTTGCGATTTGCTGCCTTCGCACAAACCGACACGGTGGTGCATCCCATCCTTCAAGAGAATTTCGTTTATGTGCACATCAATTATTCTAAAGAAAATAAAAATCCCGAGGCAATGCGATATTTGGGCAATCCTGCTCGCTTTGGATTCCCTGTCTTTGTGATATTAGACGAGAAAGGTGACCTTATCCATATTCAGAATTCTGCTTATTTGGAGGAAGGGAAGGGCTATAGTCAGAAACTGGTGGCGGAATTTCTTCAGGCATGGACCCCCGAGGCGGTGCGAACCTTGAAGTAGATATTGAAATACAATCTTACTGATGTGGGGACGCGATTCATCGCGCCCGCCGAAACTCCAAATCAACTCACTGTTTGCCTATTCCTGCAAAGAGATGATATTGACTTCATCTACACCATCAATCTTGGCAATGGTGGAGATGACTTCTTCCAACTCCTTGGCAGAATGAATGGAAAAATCAATGGTCGAAGTAACTAATTCTTCTATGTTTTCGGTCAAAATGCGCTGCATGGATAATTTGAGATGATCGGTAATGCAGGAAATGAGATCGCTGAGGAGGTGGTATCTGTCCACCGCGCGAACTTGCATCTTAACAGGGTAAAGCACGTTTGGCTGAGGTTGGAAATCAAATACTTTTATGTTGTCGCCTTGCTGCGAAGCGAGTGAAATGGCAATTTTGCAGTCGCGCTTGTGAAGAATGATTTTCCCATCTTTGCCGATGAACCCGACAACGGCATCACCAGGTAGGGGATTGCAGCAGGTGCACCTGCAGTAGTCGTACTTTGGCTGACTGTTGAGATAGAGCCTGATATGCTTTTTTGCCTTGTAGGTGACAACATGCTGCAACCAGGCTTCTTTCGGATGAATAAGGTCGTTGGTGAAGATTTGCACGCAATCGCCGCGACTGAGTTTGGAGGACACAGGGGCCAAGCGTCCGTTAATGCGGGCATATTGTGCGTGATCACCGATGTCACGGTGTATCTCATAGGCGAAGTCAATGACGGAGGCGCCTTTGGGCAGAATGATGCAGTCGCCTTTGGGCGTGTAAACGAGGATGTCATCATAGAAGAAGGCGGTGGTGAGATCCTCCATGTATTCCCGGGCATCGCTCTTTTGGGCCACGTCTTTGAGTATGGTGCGGAATTTGTCAATCCATAGACTGATATTTCCTTCTTCACGTGTGGCAATGCAACCCAGCTTGTTGATGAGGTGCATTCGGTCGGATTCAATATGAACGTTTTCCCAGCCGCGTTCTAAAAACAGGTCCAGGTGGAAACTCTGGTATCCGTTTGCCTTGGGATGGTCGATGTAATTAACGACGCTTCTGGGACGCTCCTTGAATTGGTCTGTAAGCAGGGAATAGATGTGCAGACAGATGTCTTTCTCGCTCCATCCGGGAACGTCGCTTTGGTAGGTGATGCGGACGTATTTCTTGCCGTCCACGTAGTTGTAGTCGCGACCGCTGACTTGCATCTTGCGCCAAATGTTAATGGCGTTGTGGTAAACCACTTTGGTGGTGGCTTTGATCCCGTGCTTTTCAAGAATCTCGGCAATGGCCAGACGTTTTTTCTCAAGGCTCTCCGCGTGTTCCTTTTTCTCTTGGGCAATGAGCTTGCTTATGAATTCATAGTCGTTGGGACAGCGGAAACGGAAGGAGAGATCCTCCAACTCCTGTCCAATGGAGTAAAGACCGAGTCTCGTGGCCAGGGGCGCGTAGAAGAAGTCCGTTTCTCCGGCGATTTTCATTTGCTTGTCCGACCGCATGGTCTCCAAAGTGCGCATGTTGTGCAACCTATCGGAGAGCTTGATGAGTAGGGCGCGGATATCGTAATTGACAGAGTCCAGAATCTGCTGGTAGTTGTCAACCTGCTTGGAACGTTGATATTTTTCTTTCCCCTTTTTAGTTACCACATCCACAAGGAATGCGACATCCTCACCAAAGCGGTCACGTATGTCTTCAATGGTGTAGGGCGTGTCTTCGACCACGTCGTGTAAAAAGGCGGCAATGACAGGGTTGGTGCCGAGCTGTAATTCCAAAGCGGCAATCTTGGCCACAGCAATGGGGTGTATGATGTAGGGCTCGCCGCTTTTTCGCTTTTGCTCTTTGTGTGCCTCACGGGCGAACTCGTAGGCAGAACGGATTCTCTGCAAGTCTTCAGGAGTAACGTTAGCCTCAATAGCAGTGAATAATTCCTGGGCACTTTTGTCGTAATCTGTCATAACCGTGTGTTTTGAAGATGTTTGTCGGCACTATAGCGCGACGACTTTTAAAAGAAAGTGCAAAAGTAAGTAAAATCTAAAACGAATAAATGAAAAATATAGAGAAGATTAAAAAAAATCAAAGCCTGTCAGGGAAAATGAATCTAGTAGGCCCAGTCCATCACTTCAAGGAATTCATCTACGCTTAGGTCGTTGAGAAACAGCATGCCGTGTGTGGCGCGAATGAGGGCACTCTTGTTTTGGTAGAAGAAATCTTTTCCAAGGAGAAACTGGATGTCTCTCAACTGTTTTACCCAGATGCTTTCCGCCAGCTCGCTGAATGGACCATCAAAGTCGGGATTGGGAAATTCCGCCTTGTATTGGGTCATATAGGAGGAAGCAAAGGCCTTTTCAATGATGGCAAAGGCATTCAGGGAAACAGGAACATACATGTTTGCCTCGGCGGGATGAAAAGTGGACCAGACGTTCCGGTAGGCGAGAATGCGGACCTTGGAGAGGTCTGCTTCTTCCTTCCATAGACGGATGGCAGCAGACACGGATTTGAGCACTTTGTAGTGGGTGTCGGGACGGATGGAGCCAGAATCCATGACTACGCTTACAATATCGGGATGTAGTTGCCGCAATTGTTCCAAAATAGGACGGACGTCGGTTTGAGCGTCCGGAGTGAAAGCCTCCTCCTGCCGATTGTAAAGTCCGAGATGCAGGTGGCGCACGTTGCGTACGGGAACCCCCATGTAGGCCCATACGAGTTCTTCCTCATATTCGCGTACCAAGCCTTTGAGCTGGTTGATTTGGTCGGACTCTGGATGGTTGGGTGAGGATATTTTTTCTATTTCATTCTGAATGACGTTAAATACCATTTCTTTGTTGCTGATGCGCCAAAGCCCCACCATGTCGCGTAGGAAGCGGTGGCAGAATCCGCGTCGCATGCCGTCATCGTCTTTGCGCGCCACACTGTCCAAATAGTGATGAACGTCTTTGTCTCGCTTCAACAGGTAGCCCCCTTGGAAGAAATTGGGATACTGTATCATCTCAATACGTCCAGCCTGTAGAAAATGCAGGGTGTCTTTGAGCGCATCTAAAATGAAAGCATCGGTGACGGAGTGATATCCCGAAGTCATAATGTTGAAATAGACTTCGTTGGATACGGGACGGAGCTGCCGGTTGATGAGGGGCATGATACCCAACATGATGTCATCGTGATGGGGACCTGTGTGCAAGATAACCTTTCCCTCGTAGGGCTGGCATCCGCGATCTATACGTCGCTTAACCTCTGCTATCGTCTGTTGCACCTGTTCCAGATTTAAGCGTGGCGTTTCTTGATGCCTGGGGTCTTGGAGAAGATCGTCCTCCGTTAGGTTGTGGGCATATTTGTTGATGGTCTTGCAGAGACCGAGGATGTTGCGTATTTCAATGTCCATGACAGTTTGTATGTAGGTCGTTCGATAATTATTGTTTCTTCATTGCAGCAATGGATAGGAATAATCCGAGTATGATGCTGCAGAAGGCGGCAAACAATACTTGGAATTCGCCTGGCAGACAGAAGGTCAGCGTGTGTGCGGGAATCCAGAAGAGAGGTATGGTTTTCTTGAAAACAAAGCTCCATTGCACATCCCAGTTTACATTCTGGATGTGTTGGCGGATGTTGATGGGCTTGATTAAACTGATGGCCCGCCCGTCATACGACGCGATGTGCATGTCACAGATCTTATGGAAGGTCATGAATACGGGGGCAAACGAGGTGTTCATCATCACGCTGACAAAGAAGGCTCCAATAAGCTTCAACCAGGTGAAGTCGCCTTTCATGGCGTCGCTAACACCAGCAAAACAGGAGGCTTTTTCCATGAAGGCTGGAATGCCCACCTTGAAGACGCTCATAGCCAGGGCAATCCACATACCGAGTATACCCCAAACGATGAACTTGGGAAACAATCCAAATCCAGGGTGATAGTATTGCCCCGTTTTGATGCGTGAGCCTAACATTTCTCCAAAAGTGGCCAGTATGCCGAATTTCAAAAAGGCCATCCATAACGGATAGTGCGCAGTCAGACTGCAGAATCCGTCGTAAACGGGTTGGAAGATGAAGAAAGGCAATAGTACTAAAATGACGATGGCAATTACTAAGAGGTCGGTTTTTTTCATTGTGAATTGTGAATTATTAATGATGAATTGTAAAAGTCTAACTTCGCACGTCCAAGGCATTTCTCAGGGCATTGCCGATGAGCATAAAGGAAAGTACGAGAAGCATGATGGCGATACCTGGTATGATGGCCAGATAGGCTTTGTCAAGAACGATATAGGCGTAGTTTTCTTTCATCATCATTCCCCACGAGGGCATGGGCGGCTGTACGCCGAGACCAAGAAAACTTAATCCTGCCTCGGTGAGGATGGCTGAGGAAAAGTTGGAGGCGGAAATAACGATGACAGTACCCGTGATGTTGGGCAGAATATGCTTGAAAATGATACGAGGATTACTGTACCCCAAGGCTTTCCCGGATTCTACAAAGTCTTGCTCGCGTAAGCTTATAACCTGTCCGCGTACCACACGGGCAATATCCACCCACATGGTAAGGCCTATGGCGATGAAGATCTGCCAAAAACCCTTCCCTAAGGCAAAACTGATGGCAATGACCAACAAAAGGGTGGGGATGGACCACACGACGTTGATGATGAACATGAGGATGTCGTCCACTTTCCCGCGATAGTATCCCGCAATTGCCCCGACGGCAATGCCGATGACCAACGCGATAAAGATGGAAAGAAACCCTACGGCCAAACTTACGCGCGTACCCATCATCAACTGACTGAGCACATCGCGCCCGTAGCGGTCGGTCCCAAGGAGGAATTTCTTGGTGACAACGGGCTGCTCGGCAAGGCTTTTTTTGTCGTATCGGACCCAGTCGTTTTGCTCGAAAAGCCGCACTTGTAGAAAGTCACCGCAGTCTTTGAATTCGGAAATGGGAATGGTGTGATATTGTTCGGGCTGCCCCGTCATCATTCGTTTGATAAAACCTACTTTAGCTACCTCGCGACCAGTATTCTCCTGTATGAGTTGTACGGAGAAACCGGGCGAACGCAGGGCGATTTCCAATTGCTGGTGGTTGCAGTGGGGAGAAGGATCCGGTGTGATTAGGTATCCGAGCACGGCCACAATGATGACGAACAAGATAAACCCTAAGGAAATCATCCCTTCCTTTTCCTTCTTGAAACGCTGCCAGGTCAGTTCCGACAGAGACGTGGCACGATACTCTTTGGGCTTTTTCTTGAATAAATTCATCTGTGCTGGTTATGAGGGTGCAAAAATACAAAATTAAATGCGCATGCAGACAATAAGTGTTTTTCTTTGGAGTTACATTTGTAAAATGTTTTTTGTATTTTTGCGGCCGCTTGGAGAATGAAGAGTTGTTTTTTCAAGTGTGTTTATAGTAAGAACGTTTAACCCCAAACTTTTAACCCTTTATCAAAATCACATACTATGGGAAGAGCTTTTGAATACCGTAAGGCAAGAATTTTCAAACGTAATGCATATTTGGCCCGTACGTTCACGCGTATCGGCAAGGAAATCACGATGGCAGCTAAGGCTGGCGGTCCCGATCCCGATCAAAATTCAAAACTTCGTCTGTTGATTCAAACGGCAAGAAATGAAAATATGCCGAAGGACAACATTGATCGCGCCATCAAACGTGCGTTTGAAAAAGATCAGTCAGACTATAAAGAGATGGTTTACGAAGGTCGTGGACCGTACGGTATCGCCATCCTCATAGAAGCTGCTACCGACAACAACCAACGCACCGTGGCCAATGTGAGAAGCTATTTCAACAAGTTCGGCGGCTCTCTCGGCACTTCCGGCATGCTTGACTTCCTCTTTGATCATAAATGTATCTTCACGGTAGCTCGCACACCTGAACTTGATATCGAGGAATTTGAACTCTCTATGATGGATTTCGATGCCGAAATTGATGCGGATGACGAAGAAGTTATCATTATGGCTGAATTCCAGGCTTTCGGACCTATCCAAAAGTTCTTGGAAGACAATAAATTTGAAATCAAAAGCTTCAAGATGGACCGCATCCCGAAGGAACTCAAGGCACTTACCGACGAACAACGCGCAGAGGTGAATCTCCTTCTCGACAAAATCAACGATGACGAGGATGTCACCAATGTCTATCATAATATGGAAGAACCTATTGAAGAAGGCGAAGAATAACAACTATCCATAACCCTTAACCAAACATTATGTACTATTATAAATTCAAGGTCTATTTCGATGAAGTCGAGGATTTCGTGCGCGATATTGAAATTCTCGCCAACGACAATTTTGAGTCGCTGCACAAACTGCTCTATGAATGCATTGGTTTGAAAGGTAACGAATTTGCCGCATTCTCCATCTGCGACCAGAAATGGAACAAACAGAAGGAAATTACGCTGATGGATACGTCGGATGATGAAGACATGGAAGAACCCGAATATGACGAAGAGGATACTTTCAGTACCAAGAGCCGTCTGCCGAAGTTTGTCATGAAGGATGCCCTGTTGAAGGATTTTATTTCAGATCCTCATCAACACATCCTTTATGAATATGACTTTATGAATCCCAAGATTTTTTATCTGGAATTACAGAAAGTAGTGAAGACTGAGGATGGCTCCGAATTGCCGCGATGCACCTATAAGGCGATGGAACTTCCCGTGCAACTCACGGCTGCCGATGTGCCAAACCCTGAAGAGGTGGAATTGGAAGACATTGACTTGGACGATGAGGAGGAAGACGATCTCTTCGGAGATGGCTTTGATGATGAAGATTTCAGCGGCTTGAATGAATATAGCGACTTTGCCTAATCGAACCCTGCTGGTCTTGTCGGGGCCTACAGCCGTTGGCAAGACCGAGTATGCCGTTTCGTTGGCCGAGCGTTTGAAAACTCCCATCATTTCCGCCGATTCACGACAGTTCTTCCGCGAGATGCGCATAGGTACAGCCTATCCCTCGGAAGAGGAACTCGCACGCGTGAAACACTATTTCGTCGGAATGCTATCTATCACTGACTACTATAATGTCTCGATGTTCGAGCAGGATGTGCTGAATTTGCTTGATACGCTCTTTGAATCTCATCCCGTAGTGATAATGGAAGGCGGCAGCCCTCAGTATATCGCCGCCGTATGCGAGGGGATTGATGAAATGCCTGATCCCGATCCGAATATCCGCCAGTATGTGAACCAACTCTTCCTAACGAACGGACTGGATGCCATTCGGGCACAATTGGCTCTTTTGGATCCCGATTTCTATGCGAAAGTGGACCATAACGACCATAAACGAATGATTCGCGCACTCGAAATCAGTCTGCAAACTGGCAGCCCCTATTCGTCCTTCCACAAACACACCAAGCGCGAGCGCAATTTCTATATTGAGAAATGCTATCTGAATCGCCCGCGTGAAGTGCTGTTCGATCGCATTAACCGACGCGTGGACGCAATGATGGAAAAGGGACTTCTTGAGGAAGCGCGTATTCTTTATCCCCATCGTCAGCTAAATGCCCTCAATACCGTTGGATATAAGGAACTTTTTGACTATATGGAGGGAAAATGCTCTTTGGAACAGGCCGTGACGGATATTAAAACCCATACGCGCCGATATGCCAAACGACAATTGACTTGGTTTAAGAAGGATTATCGGGAAATTATGCTGGAGGATGAAATGTTGTTGTAACTTTTTTGCTCTTTTTTACGACTATCTAATAAATATTCATAAACATCAAAATTTTATCACAATGAAAAAATTACTTTATTTAGTTATCGTTGCAGCTGCCGTTATGTTCGCATCCTGCAAGGAAGAAGTGGTGACCCAAATCAATCCGATTGCCAAGGCATATTTTGCCCCCGGCGTGAATGATTCCTATTGGGAATATATGGACCTCCGTGCTACGAGTGCGGATTTGAGAAATTTCTCCGTAACTGTTAGCGATTATGAGGAATACAGAAACTCATGCGAAGAAAAGAAAGTCTATCAAGAAGCTATTTCCTATAAATTGGGCGGTGGCGACTGCATTGTTTATTCCAATTCTTGTACGAAGGACAGCACGGCTTATATCAAGGTGGCTGTTCCGCACAGCGAACCACTCTACATTGAAATGGATGAGCAGGGCAATGTTGATGCGAAAACCTGTCAGAAGTTCGAATATCTGGAAGACTGGAACGGCTTTGGCACCAATTTTAAAGACGTACTCTATTTGGAAGTGAAGAGGGCAACCGACATTTACCACTACTATTATGCTAAGGGTATCGGCTTGGTTTATATGTATGACGACAACCAGAAGGTTTGTCTGAAATTAATCGGACAGGATATCCACTAATAGTTTAATAAATCTCTGATGACGGCGGCGGCGGCGAAACATCCGAACGCCGCCGGCATATAAGAGATGGTGCCGACTGTGGACAATTTATTGATTTCCTCATCTTTGTCTATGACGATGGCTTCCTCCGGAACATCTTCGGTGGAGTAAACAACCTGAAAACCTTTTCTGATTCCCATTCTGTATAGCCTTTTTCGCACGGTCTTGGCTAAATGGCAGTGCGAGGATTTGGATATGTCGTCAATCTGTATGCGGCGAGGGTCCATTTTACCCCCAGCACCCATTACGGAAACGATTTTGTATCCTCGTTGCAAAGCTTGGTATATGAGATATACTTTGGGCGAAAGAGAGTCAATGGCATCTAAAATGTAATCGTAATGTGCCGCATCTAATAACTCAGCGGTTCGCTCATCGCGGATAAATTCCTCCACACAGTGTAATTTTAGATTCGGATTGATGTCAAGCATACGCTCTGCCATAACCTGAACTTTGCTCTTTCCGATGGTAGAATGCAGGGCGGGCAGCTGACGGTTGAGGTTGGTGACAGATACTTCATCGGCATCTACAATGGTCATTTCGCCAATGCCGGCGCGACAAAGATGTTCGGCCGCGTAGGCGCCCACGCCGCCAAGTCCCACCATGAGTATGTGTGCCTGGGATAGTCGCTCCATGCGTTCAGACTTCAGTAGTAACTCTGTTCGTGCTTGCCAATTTTCTTCTGTCATATTGAGGTCGCTTTTTTGCATTGAAATGTGGAACGTTCGCTCTTACCGACTAGGAAAGGACTGTATGGATTTTAAATAGATTTCTTCAAAAGCCGTTCGGTAGTTCCGGGAAAGAAGGTGGTTGTGCCACAGGATGATGAAGTCCCCTTCAACGGCACGACAACGCTCCAATAGTCTTTCTATGAGTTGCAGGCTTTCCGCATTGTTTAAATGGAGATAGTCAAGCAAACTGCCGTCCATGACAATGAGGGGATGCTCAATTATGTTGGTGGGCTGGTCGTTGTCCAAGTCATACAATGGGTAGGGATGACAGGTGCCACAACGGAAACCGGGACGCTCAGCGTATCCTAACGTGTAGTCGTGCTGAATGTTGGCTGTCTGCCAGACTTGCATGGTGTTGTGGTTGTTTACATCATCCATGTCCGCTTTTCTGGGTATTCCGATGGCA
>JAZRYC010000101.1:0-7372 GCA_045600525.1 Bacteroidales bacterium | reverse complement strand
CGCTCATAAATGGCTTCCAATCCCTGCCGCAATCCCCGCGCTCAACGTTTGCATTTCGAGGCGAGCACGCAACACCGCCGCAAGCACTTTTCTCCCGCGCCTCGATGTGTGCGTGGGAACGCATCGTCATACAATAGAACATACATCTGCAGTCCTGCTCAGTCCAGCAGCATCCAGAAAATAGGACAACCATCTATGGA
Organism: Bacteroidales bacterium; assembly: GCA_045600525.1. Taxonomy (GTDB): domain Bacteria; phylum Bacteroidota; class Bacteroidia; order Bacteroidales; family WCHB1-69; genus F23-D06. Next base: position 7,172 of record JAZRYC010000101.1, on the reverse strand, counting down.
ACCTGCTCATCTCCAGTATTCAATTTCCCTTTTTTCATCCGATTTGAGTTCTTCGCCATCCAAATAGCACTTCCTCGAAACCCAGTTGCCGTACGCATCATATTCATATTCATAACGTCTTTGATTGGATGGTTCGCTTTGGCCCTCTTCATACCATTCAAACAACAAGAGATTGCCATAATCGTCGTACTCTGCTCTCTGGCGGACGACTTTTTTCATCCAATCCTTTAATGGCTGTTTAAATAGGCCCTCCTCCGCAATAGCCTCAATCAATCTGCCTTTTTCATCGTAACGCATAGTGGCCATAGTATTCTCAACACGGCTAAAATCCCGATACTCATTTTTCCACTGCAAAATATGGTTCAATGAGTCATAGGTGCAATGCCCTATATTATAGGGGATTGTCCATACATCACGAGTCCTGCACCGGTCCTCCCTCCACATATGGTTTTCACCTTTTTCATATACAGAATCAATCAACGAAGCCACCAGGTCGTCATCAAAATAGATACGCCGTTCCTCATCTTCGGATAAATTCATTTCATAAAAAAGCACCCGCGTATCTGACACGACATTCCCATTGGAAAGCGTATCATAGTCCAATACAGACAGATAGAAGTAGTGGCGATAAACAGGTTGATCTTCTATAAAAGTATAAATCGATTTGTTGTAAACAAAGCGTTTGGTGATTAAATCATTGGAATAAACAAAATATTCCAATCCCGAACGAGAAGTATCTTTTTCTCTAATAGAAATTTGGTAATGGCGATTCAGCAAGCCGTCTGCATTATAGGAAAAGCATTCATGAGAAGCATAAGCATTCAGCGTGTTCAAGAATGAATTATAGTGAACTACATCCCCATAGTAGGAGATAACACGACCCAAGGAATCATAGCATAAAACTTCCTTTTTCATATCTCGAGCAACAGTATCTTTCCGTTCCGTCAATCTACCATCCTCAAATTTATAGGAAACAGTTCCATCAAACACTTTTGACGACCAATTTTTCTCCTTTTGTAATTCATTCCACGTCTTCTCAGTCATTCCATTATACTTATAGGTGAAATAATCCACTTTCAGTTTGTAGTCCACCTGTAGGGATGACAGGTTTCCATTTTTAGAAAAAGAATATTCCGATTGGTCACTTTCAATGTGTCGGGCCATCTCCTGTTTCCCCTTGTAAACATCTCGGCTCAACAATATCAAGTACCCATAATAGTTAGAAGATGTGCGTATGGACTTTACAGGGCCATAAAACGGTCCCGTCACACGCTCATCGTTCAGCATATCCACGTATGTGCTGATTTTCGGATTCGGAGTGGTTTGCAGACCGAATTCCTGCGCCCAAAGATCTTGAGCCGAAAACAGCATACAGCATATAATAACAGGTAAAGCTATCTTTTCCATTGGCACCCAATTAGAATGGCGCAAAAATAGGAAATTTCGCATTACAGTCCACTTTTTGGAGCTGGTACACATCAATCCACTAAAAACAGGGATAGACTGTAAAATGCCGAAATAAAAAATGGGGAGAGATGGTGATTTAGGAAACAAAAAAACGGGGACAGACGGATTATTTTTATAAAATTTACTGTATATGATTAAAAATGAGTATTTTTGCACTTTCAAAAAAAACACACCTATGAAAGAGAGAATATTTGAGCGAAAAATATACACCCAAATCAAAGCTTGGAAGCAGGAAAATCAAGGGAAAAGTGCGCTGCTTATTGAAGGAGCCCGACGCATTGGAAAGACCACTATAGTGGAACACTTTGCGCGAAACGAATACAAATCCCATATCACTATAGATTTCAACAGAGTTTCTAAAGAGATTCTGGCTTTATTTGACAACCTGATGGATTTAGACTTTATCTTTCTCTATTTGCAGAACGCCTATCACACTACCCTATACCCACGCGAATCCGTCATCGTCTTTGACGAAGTACAAAAATGCCCGATGGCACGTCAGGCAATCAAGTATTTGGTCCAAGACGGTCGCTACGACTATATTGAAACGGGATCGCTCATCAGCATAAAGAAAAACACTGAAGATATTTCTATTCCAAGTGAAGAAGACCGTCTGGAAATGTTCCCAATGGATTATGAGGAGTTCTGTTGGGCAATGGACGACCACACCTCTATTCCGATGTACCGACAATTTTTTGAAAAAAAACGATCTTTAGGTGATGATTTAAACCGTTCCAATATGCGCAACTTACGTCTTTACATGTTGGTCGGAGGGATGCCTCAAGCAGTAAATACTTTTTTGGAAACAAAGAATCTTCAAAAAACAGATGCTGTAAAAAGAAAAATCATTCAACTTTACGAAGAAGACTTTCGAAAAATTGATAACACTGGCAAATTAGGCCGATTATTCATGGCCATTCCTGCGCAGTTGAGCCGGAATGTGTCCCGTTTTCAGCCCACGACAGTCCTTAAAGGCATTGCCGCTGATATTATGGAGAATATGCTTGTCATACTGGAAGACAGCAAAACAGTAAATGTCTGTTATCACGCAACGGATCCCAATGTCGGACTTCCATTAAACGAAGACACATCTCGTTTTAAGCTATTTGTAGGTGATACAGGATTGTTTGTCACCATGGCTTTCTGGGACAAAAACTATACGGAGAACGTTATATACCAAAAATTGCTCAGCGACAAATTAGATACGAACATGGGTTATGTTTATGAAAATTTGGTCGCTCAGATATTTCGTTCCGCAGGGAACAAACTCTTTTATTATACATTTCCCAAAGATATAAAACACAATTATGAAATAGATTTCCTTTTATCGCGCGGGTCGAAAATCTGTCCTGTAGAGGTGAAATCGGGAGGATACAACACCCATTCCTCATTGGATGCTTTCTGCATAAAATATTCTAACAGAGTTGGTCAGCGCTATCTTATTTACACAAAGGACTTTCGTCACGATGAAGAAACGCTGATGGTGCCAGCATACATGTCAATGCTGTTGTAGCAATCTGAATTTCATTGCTTCAGAGAAGGAAGTGCTGTCGAACTTTTTTTCTTCCATAATCATTCAAGGTTTAAGGTTTAAAAGTGATAAGGGTAACAATAACAACTCACCAATCAATTATCAATTATCAATTGTCAATCCGTCTCGAATTTCACCCGACCTAACAGTTCAACAAAGTATTCGTTGGACCAGGCGTCCAGTTCCTTGGAGCGGGCCATAAACGTATATGGGTGCAGCAGTCTTTTGTATTCCGTTTGAAAAGACAACGGCGGTTTTGTATCCACCTCAATCTTCACCTTAATGCTTTTCTCCGTTTGAAAAGTCAGATTATACACATCCGTTTGATCTTTCAAAAATGCAGACTCGACTTTGCCCAAAGTCATCTTGTCTTTTTTTGTAATAACAACTTCTCGACCAACAGATTTGAATTCATCGTTGTACTATTTTAATAAGTTTTGTAATCATTGTGGACTTTTTCCCCACTTTTGCATATTCTTCTAAAACGCTGACATTCAATTTAAAAAATTCATCCATATTGAATCGAATATCATCTTCCAGCCAAGTAAGTATTTCATTCGTATATCTCAAATTCAACCCTGGTGTGGTTGCAATCAAATCACATAAGGCCTTTTCTGGCGTGGCAATGACGAAAGAAACATCACTTTCGCGTTGCATATCCAAACCTATGGCGAAGACATCCTGCTCACATCGGATATAGTCAAAAGTGCCTAACGAATTGGTGAATTTCCGACTGTGTTTCATAGTCATTGAGGTAACCCCATATACTCGTTCTGGAATCAGTCCGTAATATGCCAAAGCAGACTGACATGAAACATACGAAGGACCATACGAATGTTCGGAATAACGAGCATCCATTAGATTTCCTCGCCCAAATGTCGCGCTTGGTCCATAGCCGCCGTTTGCGCCACGTCACCGAATTGGCGGCAGCCGCCTGCCAACACCATTCCCTGGTCGGCGATATCGAAATGTTTGATGCAAAGCCGGTATTGGTGCACAATGGCCTCGAACACCTCCGGGCGCGAGGAGCCGCCCACCAACAGCAGTGCCGATTGGCGAATATGGAAGCTGTCGCGCATAGGCGTGTGCAGTCGGTCAATCACAGCCTTGAGCTGCGCGCTGATGCCGTAAAAATAGACAGGCGACGCGATGACGAGCATGTCGGCCTCCGCCAACTTGGGATAGATGCGCTGCATATCGTCGGCCTGCACGCACTGATGGCCTTCGGTTTCAAAGCACTGGTTGCAGCCACAACAGGGACGCACGTTAAAATCTGCCACGGAGACAATCTCCACGGCGTGGCGGCCGCCCAGGCCTTCCACAAACGCGCCTACCAACTGGTCGGTATTACCGCCACGGCGCACACTTCCGGTAAGAATTACGATGTTCATAGAATGGGTTCAAGTTTCAAGTTTCAAGTTTCAGGTTTCAAGTAAGGGTCTCCTAACAGCTAACTGTTTCAAAAAACAGGGACGCCTCAAAGGCGTCGTTAGAGGATAAATAAGCACAATCATTCGGATTACAAAGATACGAAAATTCCAACTATAAAAACGTATTGAAACATTCCGATAATCTTCGCACTTTTTTTCTATTTTTGCGCCTATTTTGTAAAATCCTATTTATGAAAAAGTCCCTTACACTGACCATAGTGCTGCTATTTTCTGCACTTACCGCATTTTCTCAACACTTCAACATCCTTGATGAGGATGACGGCTTCCAGTACGCTGGGGCTGTTCATCAAGATTTCATCAGCAACCCCCAGAACCGCAATATCTACGATAGCATCCAAAAAAACATCCAAGATGAGAACCTGCGCGATGCGCTGACGTTCCTCTACGCCTATATGCCGCAAAGCGACCGTACGGACTACGATTTCCATTTCGTCAAGCAACAAGCCGAAATCGCCTTTGAAGCCCACGACTTCTTTTCCTGGGGCAAGACAATCCCCACTCGCACCTTCCGTCACTTCGTACTCCCCTACCGTGTAAACAATGAGGACCTTGACACCGCCCGCGCCTACATCTTCCACCAACTGAAAGACAGAATCAAGAATATGAGTATGTACGAGGCCGCCTTGGAGGTAAACCACTGGTGCCACGAGCATGTGGATTACCAGCCGGCCGACGTGCGCACCTCCGCACCACTCGCCACCCTGCGCACCTCGCACGGTCGCTGCGGCGAAGAGAGCACCCTGGCCGTCACGGCGCTACGCGCCGTGGGCATTCCCGCCCGCCAGTGCTACACCCCACGCTGGGCACACTGCGACGACAACCACGCCTGGGTGGAAGTCTGGGTGGATGGCAAATGGTACTTCCTCGGCGCCTGCGAACCCGAGCCAGACCTCAATATGGGATGGTTTGCCGTGCCCGCCTCCCGCACGATGATGGTACACACCAACGTCTTCGGCCGCTACAACGGTCCCGAAGAGGTGAACAAGAAAACGCAATACTACTCCTGTATCAACACGCTCGCCAACTACGCCGAGACCGTCCAGATGACCGTCACGGTCGTGGACGAGCACAACCAGCCCGTGAAGGACGCCACGGTGCGTTTCCAACTCTACAATTACGCGGAATACTACACGCTCGCCGCCCGCCAGACCGACGCCAACGGCCAGGCCTCCATCCTCACCGGCAAGGGCGACCTGCGCATCTGGGCCAACAAAGGCGACCACTTCGCCTACGCCAAGATGGACGGCCGCACCCAGAAAACGCTGACCCTGCAACTCAACCTTCAGGACAACAGCGCGCCCAAGGAATACACCGACAACCTCGACATCTGTCCGCCCACGGGTGGCGCCAACCTCACGCAGTCAACGCCCGAGCGCATTGCCTGCAACGACCAGCGCAAGCACTACGAAGACTCCCTGCGCGAAGCCTACCGCAACACTTGGCCCACGAAGGAGACCCTGGCCAAAGCCGGCTATCACAACGCCAACTTCACGGACGAGCAACTCTACGACATCGTCCGCCGCAGCGAAGGCAACTATGCCGAAATCATGAAGTTCATGGATATGCACATCACGGTGAACGAGCACTATCTGATTCCCGAATACATTGCCGCGCTGAGCGACAAAGACTTGCGCGACGCGCCCGCCGACGTCCTGGAAGCACAACTCCACTACTACAACAACGAGTGGTGGCCGCGCGACGTGTTCGTCAAGGGCATGCTGCCCGCCCGCATCTCCAACGAGCTGCTGCGCCCCGACCGCGACATCTTGGGCGTCTGCCACAAGCATATCTTCCACACCATCCCCACCATCCAGCAACTGCGCGAATATGTAGATACCACCATCATCGTCGATAACGACTGCAACTACTTCAACTGCCCGATTAGTCCGATGGGCGTGCTGGCCGGCAAGCGCGCCGACAGCCATTCCCGCGGCATCTTCTTCGTGGCCCTCTGCCGTTCCCTCGGCGTACCCGCCTACATGGACAACTCCAACGGCGAACTTTATGCGTGGGAGAAAGGCGAATGGCAGAATGTGAAGTTTCAGGTTTCAGGTTCCAAGTCTCAAAATGATGCCACCATCATTCTGCACAATCCCAATAGTTATGTCTATTATCCGCACTACACCTTGCAGCGCTTCGTGAATGGCGAATACGTCTCTTACGACTTCGAGGGTGACCCGCGCGTGGAAGGCAATCCTATTGAGTTAAGCGTTCCCGCCGGTTCCTATTGCCTATCCACGGGCAACCGTTACAGCAACGGCGACGTGCTCTCGCAGATGGAGTTCTTCAACGTGCCGACCAACGGCATTGTAGAGAAGACCATCACGCTGCGCCCCTTAGTGGCACGCGCCAACGAGTACGGCCGCATCGACGTGGACCAGACTTTAGTCAATGGGCAGTCCCTGCAAAGCCTGATGACGCAAAGCGGCAAAGACCGCCTCATCCTCTGCCTCGTCACCCCGGGCACCGAACCGGTCAACCACTTGGTTAAGGAGCTGGAAGCCAAACAGGGCGATTACGAGCAGTGGAACGGCCCTATGGTCTTCATCGCCAACAACGCCAACTGGAAATCCTCTAAGAAATTGCCCAAGAACCTTGCGGTCACGCAAAACGGCTATCAGAAGACGATGGACATCATCCTCCACGGACTCACCGAGAAGCACGACGGTCTTAACCCCGTCTGCATCGTCGTGGATAAGAACGGCACCATCCGATTCTTCTCT
>JAZRYC010000100.1:0-39903 GCA_045600525.1 Bacteroidales bacterium | reverse complement strand
AACATTTTGGAACAGAAATGTATCTCGCCCCAAAAGCGAAGATTACGTTTTGCCCCATACATTCGGTCTTATTCTCGTTGCTGGACGAGTTGTCTTGGGGAAATCTCCCTAAACACATCGTATTTGATGATTATGGGCACTTCAATGCTGATACCTTTGACGAAACCACGAGCAGCTTCGCATCACTTTTAAGGGATTACTTTTTTTTCTTCCAACTGCCTCGTGCCGCAGAAGACAAGGGCCTGCCAGAACTAACCGACCAATCCAAGCAGACTCTGACAGTGCTTTATGAACAATACCATACTACTGAAGATTTTCATCGGATGCTCGCACAATACGACCGCGGTCCGTTTGAAAAAGCATTGTGGCAGTATCTAAATGAACACTACTTCTTTGAGAATGGGAGTTTTAAACAATATAGAAAAATCAACTAAAACCAATCAACTATGGACGGATGTTTTAAATGGTTAATAATCCTCATTATACTTGCTATCGTCATACCCTTGATCGTTGGCGGCGGTCTGCTTGCCTTGCTGGTAGGTTTTCTCGATGCAATATTTTCTGACTGGCAAACGGCTGTGGCGTTCATATCCATAGTCTTTATAATTGTGTCGATTATTGTAAATATAGCGAATTAAAGTTATGAAGAAGGAACAGAATAGGTATTTGAAGTCTGTTAATCAGCGGGTCTTAGGTTCAAGTCCTCAAGGGGAAGCAAAGAAAATCAAGGAGTTACAGCAATGTAACTCCTTTTTTGTTTTACCTATTACTTTGTAACCAATTTTTACCGAATCAGTTTGCATGTCGAAGGAGGGGGGGTGACCTTTGGCCGTTCGACACAATTTTCCAGATGATGGGTACTCGCTTCCACCACAAACGTTAAAAAAGAATCCGCCCTCTAATGATGACTCGACATCCGTCATCGACTTTCATTAGCCAAAAAAAGAAACAGATCCATTGCACATAACTTTATCCTGCAAAATGCCCCATACGCTAATATAATCAGAATGGTCCTTATATCCATAAACGATACGGCATTAAGACACACTTCTACAGTGCCTTATTCATTTTTATATATCGGATAAACTGAAAAAGTAATATCCTTAATAATAAAGCGCCTGTTTACACTATCTCTTTCCACCACCTGGGCCGGAATGTTCATATAGCAATTCATTCCGAAATAGGTAGAAGACAGAGACCTATCCGGCATATAAAATGCCTCCTCGCATGTAAAATCGGATGTATCAACAGTGGTGGCCGTAAAATATCCACTGCCTATCGGATCATCAATAATCACCAAGGCAGATTGCGAACAGGCATGGCCGCTCCCCATGCAGTCCAAATGACCCCAATGACCATTTATAAGCACACAACCTGTGCAATCTTTTGCCGAATGCCCCATAAATAAAGAAAGATAGTACGTGCTTCCTGTCTTTTCGTTTGAAGAAATCAAACGGGCATAATTTGCATGGTGATCTTCTTCAACCTTCTTTTGACAGGAAGACAATAATACTATCAGAAGACCAAAAAGTAAAACTTTGTTCATTTGATGCTAACTATTCAACAGCAGCAAAAGTAAAATTTCACAATGAATGATTATTTCGAACACAAGACTTTTACACGAAAAAAAGACGAAAATGAAGTGGCTTCATTTAACAATAAAAAAACATATCTGATTAATTGATAGTTATAATACGATTCTGTTTCTCAATTTAAAGTTATCCGAATCATTTTTGAGGCAGCTTCATTTAACACAGGCATTTTTCATAAAATATTTGTCCATAACGGAACTGATTTTATATATTTTTTGAAATTTTCATGGGAACACTGCCATTTTATCATGGCCAGCATATTATCCTTGAAACGAAGAATAAACATTATGCTTATACTAATGAAACAGATTTAAGAGAAGGCGTGCATGGCGGAGGAGGAGTTTGTCGGTATGTTGGTAACGGTGCGCATGGGCGGGTTGGGTTTTAGTTTGGGTTTGTGTGCGGAATGGGAGGGTAAAGATAATGAAATTATAATGGTATTGTTATCAAAAAGAGTAGGTTTTGACGGCAACCGCACGAATCTTCTTTAGAATACCGACAGTCTTCGGAAGCTCCACTTCCCGTATTTTTTATTGATATTTTAATCGTTTTTTTTGGTGCTTTATACTAATTAATACATTAATTATCAAATGTATATTTCATACGTGTATATAAAGAAAATTGTTGTAAATATGCAATGGCTACAGCATCTCCTCTATCAGCTGCACGATAAATCCATTTGTAACCTAGCACACTATTCTTATGGCATCCTTCACCTAACAAATACATGATCCCCAATTCATATTGCGCTTTGGGATAACCTTTACGAGCAGATTTTCTAGTCCATACAAACGATTTTCGCATAGATTGTTCTACACCATTACCTGAATAATAACAAAGTCCTAACTTGTTTGCTGCCATAGGACATCCCATTTGGGCAGACTTCTTGTACAACCAATAAGCTTTATCATAATTTGGTGGAATCGAATCAGTTCCTTCGTAACTTTCATTCCCTTGAAGGTATATCCAATAAGCTTGAGAATATATAGTTGAAATGAAAGTAAAAGATAATATAAATAAAAGTACTCTTTTCATTTTAGTTTGTTTTAAAAATTTGAAGGTAAGAAAGGCAATCCATTATTAAGCATTTTTGTTAAATATTGGGACCTTGTACCATCTTTGTTTTGTAAAATCACCTTATAACCACGACGATATTCCAACCCCAATTCTTTACGAATCATATTCTCCCTATAAACAGCCTGCCATTCATTTCGAGGACAATTATCTAAATTTCCAACTTTATACTGTGTTTTTTCAGCTTTATCGTACACATGACTGAATTCGTGTCCTAAATCAGCAACCCCACTTGGATCAAGTGTCTGAAACAACTGTTTCCCTTCCGGATTCCAATATATAGTTGCTGATTTAAATGTACCGTCTGCTGAATACACATCATCATTCACCTCAACATCATCATGATCGTGTGGATTATTGGCAGCATCCTTTATATATGCATCCTTTCCAGTTTTACCCTCAAAAGGCGTCATCAATTCACTTCCCTGTTTTGTACCTTTTAGTTTATTTAGCGAATTCAATGCTTTTCCTTCGAAAGAATTGGCATCAGGGGTGAATAATTCTCCATTTGATTTGTTATATAAACATCCATTTCTATAGTAATAATTATCTCCAACATACACCTCTTCCCCATTCGGATCCACCAACTTTACCGGGTTGTTCGCGCAGTACGTAAATGGCGATAGATGAGGGTATTTGTCACTCATCGGGTCCACGCTCAGCCAGATGCTCAGGTCACTGCTGTAATATCTTGAACCAAAGTAGTTTAGTCCCGTTTCCGCGTCCTTTTCCTTGGCCGAAAAGGCGTGCTTCTCTGACAGATACATATCAGAGGAGGCTAAAGATGAAAAAATATCTTGATTCATTGGCTGTTATATTTTGCCTGCAAAAATAATAATTTTAACAGATGAAAAATTGAGATAAATTTGCGTCATGTTATTTTTTACAATAATAGCATATCACAATGAACATCAGCAATTTGACGTTATCTTTGCTGCTCCGTTATTGCGCCATTTCATGTTACACACATTATTTTATATCATTATGAAAGAGCTGTTTATTGATTTTAGACCTGCAGAAATAGCAGGAAGAAAAGAAACGTATGTTTGTTACTATGTACTTAATCCATGCACAAACAAACTTCATCGAATGCGTATCCGCCTTAACCATATAAAGCCCAAAAAAGAACGATTACAATATGCCAGACTACTATGTCTAAAAATCAATCAAAAACTTTATGCTGGATGGAATCCACTAATTGGTGCTTCTGGAAATTCACATATCAAAATGTCACTTTCGGAAGCATCAACTGCCTACCTATGCCAGAAGAAAAACAAACTGAGAAAAGAAGCGTTTAGAGCGTACAAAGGCTATGTTTCTTTTTTTGTTAAATGGTGCAAATCGCATCACATGTCATCTTGGCAATGCGAATATTTTACAGAAAAACATGCCAAGTCTATTTTAAACGATCTGGAAACCAAACAAATACGTTCATCAACATACAACGGATACCTTGACTTTTTCAAAATTCTTTTTGGAAGTTTTGTAAAGGATGGGATTATCTCAAACAATCCTTTTAAAATGTTTACTCCCCAAAAAAGAGAAGAAAAATTACGAACAATCATACCAAAGGAAGATCGAAAGAAAATATTGAATTATTGCCGAAGGTTAGGTATGCGTGAATATATTACTATAATGAAACTTTGTTATAAGTATTTTATTCGCCCAAAAGAGATTCTTATGTTGAAAATCAGAGATGTGAATTTCAAAGACGGAGTTCTTGTTATCCCTGCCGAAGTTTCCAAAAATCATAGGCCTCGCACCATCGCTCTTTCCTCTGATATTTTGAACTATATGAAGTCCGTCTCAGATGCAAATCCGGAATACTATATTTTTTCAGATGCATACCGTCCTGGATCTCGCCTTCGTCATATTCGTGCCATTGAACGAACTTGGAACAAAATTCGAAATGCACTACAGATGCCGGATTCTTTCAAATTTTATTCTTTGAAGGACACAGGTATAACTGAAATGTTGGAAAAGGGTGTCCCCGCAAAATATGTTCAAGAATTGGCAGGCCATCAATCATTGTCTATGACGGAAAAATACATTCATCGTTCGGATGCGAAGAAAATCTTACAACTTAATACTTTGAAATTTTAATGCACTTGTTCTTATCCACACATTGGTAGCCGCCCGTTTTCCAATTCCCATAGTGCTCCACCAGTCCCAAATCCTTTAATTTTCGCAAATAACGTTCAACTGTGCTTTTCGGAAGGTGAAGGTCTGACATAATTTTTTGTCGGCCACAATTGGGGTGTTTTCTAATATATTCGTACATTTCTATAGTCTTATTGTTAAGCAGGTTCTTAATTGATTCAGGGGTGGCGTTTGCTATTGCGGAGGCTTTTTTTATTGTTTGCAATTTATCCGTTACTGTGCTATTCTGCTTGCTTTTGACGATGCTGTTTTCTAATTGGGAGCGAATCCGGCGGTCGATTTCAAGAGCTTTAATTACGCTTTCCGAACGTTTTGGTGAAATGTTAAGGCTAATTAGTTTGGGCTGGTTGGGCAAAGAAAGTAATAGTGTAGAGGCCGTAAAATCAGAAACAAATGAGCGTATAACTAAATGTTGTCTGGATATACGGATGGATATATCGGTACCTATCAGTTTTTCAAAATTAGTCATAGAACAAGCTTTGGAATAGATTTCTCCATCTATGGTATGGATCCATGAATAGTTGTTTTTTTGCTCACAATATACAATATCGCTCACATCCAATATGATAGTTTCGTTTTTCCTATTTTTTACATCTATGTGGCTTACCTGACTATATAGTGAGGCCGCTAATTTCTGTTGTTGCCTACATTCCTCTTCTAAAAATTTAAGGATGAAAAAGAAACAAAAGAATCCAAAATCTCGCAAGAGTACAAAAGAGGAAAGCGTAAGCCACACAGATATTTGTTCCTGTTTCCCCCAAAAATGGCTGATGTTTTCCTGTAAATCACTAAATACCAAAGATATTTCAAAAATCCCCGTCAGTAAAACACTACAGATGGCACATAGACCAAACATCAAGAACCGGCGCTTGAAGAACAATTGAGGAATGAGCCAAAGATAATTCACATAAATCATGATAAGGACAAACACTCCTGAAAGATATTCTTTGTATGGAGCGTGTATTGCTCCTGGACGTAGAACGCAGTTCCGCCCAAAAAAGAGAATCAATACGACGCTAAATATTACGTGAAAGATGACTTTATAATATGGTTTGTTCTTTCCCATATGAAAAATTTTGGGTACAAAAATAATGATATTTATATACATATTCCATAAATCTTATTCATAATAGATGAAGCTGCTTCATGGTGGTATTGTAATGCATAACGTAATTTGAACAATCACTAATGCTAATATGTTGTCTATCAGATACATTTATTGTAGTTAAATGAAGCCACTTCATTTTCGTCTTTTTTTCGTGTAAAATCTATTCAGGCAAGGTTGAACATTTTTTATGGTACTTTGTTTTTGCTGCTAATTCAATTTGATTTTGTAGAAATAAAATGCTATGAAACGGATATGCCTTTTCTTTTATCTCCTGTGCTGCAGCCAATTTGTTTTCTCGCAAAATATATCAACACCTTTTTTATGGTTTAGAGCTGATAGGACTCAGTCCCAAGATTCTGTATGGAGGGATGTTTCTGGAAATTCCAAATTGGCTACTCCCTTTGACAAAGTTATGCCGACATTATTGTTATGAAAATTGTCCTTCATTCCTGTATAAATGTCGTGAGACGGAAATACATAAGTTCTACGAAGGAGATTCCGCCGGCCAAATCATCCAACAACGTTCTGCCCAATACAATAGTATAGGGCATTTAACCTATATCGCCCAAAAGATAGTGTAGGACGCACCAAAGCCATATTCGCTCCCAACGAACTGGATATGAGCCCTGCTCCGACCACTATCAGCATGGAATACCATCCACTTCCGATAGTCGGGAACATATCAAGAAATACTACTCCTATCTATCCGTATGCGGTAACCCATCATTACGACAGCCAGCATCCAACAAACTTTATTAACACCACGGTTATTTACGATGGATTCGGAAGAACCATGCAAATCAAGAAAGATGCGGAATATAATGGAAACGAAGCCAGCCTTGTATCGGGAAAAATAGTGTATGACTGCTTTGGTAGGACTATTAAACAGTATCATCCCTATTTGGAAGATCTTGATTCATCCATTTATTTCACCAATAATTTTGTTGATTCCACACTCTCGCAGACGTGGTTCGACATCCTTGATCGCCAAATCCTCGTCCGACTACCAGATGGTACTCAGACATCCTACTTGTATGGGTTTGACCATGTTGATGGTCGTTCTTGCTTCCGTCATAGTGTCATCGATGCTAATGGCAATATGGTGACCTCGCTGTTGGGGAGTCGCCAACAGACCCTACGCTCCATCGCCCCTGGTAATATTGTGACCTCTTTTGAGTATGACCCATTGGGCCGAACCACCCGCACAACCGATCCCGATGGCCTGACGACCTTCTATTATTACGACCGTTTGGGAAGATTGGTCGCCAGAGAGCACCCCGATGCGGGTATTGACTCTTATTATTACGACCTTGCGGGAAATATGACCAAACATGTCAATGGCATTGGACAGGAAATAAATTATTACTATCAATACAACCAACTTACGGATATTAAATACCCTGCAAATCCCGCCAATAACGTTCACTACGTTTATGGAGACTCCGGGGCCGTCAATAACCGTGCCGGCAGGATTATGCTGCAGGAAGACGCTTCCGGCTGGCAGCTGTTCTCCTATGGCAAGTTAGGAGAAATTACCGAAAATATTCGTACTTTTGTGCCTCCGTATGAAATGACCCCTTATACCTTCAAAATGAACTTTGAGTACGATTCCTATAACCGCATACAGCGTATCGTCTATCCCGACAGCGAGGAGGTGAACTATCATTATAATCTGGGGGGGATGCTGGACAGCATTGGGGGACGCAAGGGAAGCATCCAATATGCCTATGTGAAGAATATATTTTACAATCCCTTTGAACTCAAGGAAAGCGTAGTTTACGGGAACGGATCAACTACGCAGTACTTTTACGATGTGCTGCAGCGATTAAGCACTCTGGTCTCCAAAGATGGACAGGACAACTATATGCAGTACATTCGCTATTCCTACGATTCGGTAGGCAATATCACCAGTATCGCCAATTCAGCCGACACATTGGCCAATTCCATGGGCGGCCACTACAAATACCAATACACATACGACAACCTCTATCGGCTGATACAGTCAGAAGGTTCGTGGTATGGTTCTTTCGGACAAAGGGACTATTCAGTCAGGATGTCCTATTTGCCCAACGGGCGTATCTCGGGAAAGTTTGTTCGCGCGGTCACCACCGAATATCCCGGGACGGCCGTAACTGTTGGCTACAACAACCGCTACGATTATTATTCCGGAACCAACAAACTGGATCAGACATTCGATAGTTTAATGACCCGGAAACAACTTTTCTACTGGAGCGAAACGGGAAATCTCGAATCACAGGATAAAGGGACCACTGAGTGTACTCGTAATTACTGCTGGGATGAGGAAAATAGGCTGACGGCAAGTTTAGACTGCCATTTCTCCAGTTATTACCAATACGATGCGACAGGCGAACGCACGTACAAGTTTACGGGTAAGAACTTACAGCAGGGCATAAACGGCGGCATACACAATTATTCCTTCCTTGCGTCACCCACCCTATATGCCTCGCCATATGTGGTCTGCACATCAAAAGGCTATACCAAGCATTATTATGCGGAAAATGAAAGGGTGGCCAGCCGAATAGGAATAGGAGGCCTTAAAGACATTAAACAGTTTTTGAATGTGGATTGTGACTTCAATCTAAATGACACATCGGATAATCAATATCTTACACAATACGATACCAATAAGATATTATACAATAAAATAGAATGCAATAACAGCCAATTACATTACGCCATGTCGTGTTTGCATGAAATGCAGGTTGATTGTGCAAAAGAAAACCTACTCCTATTATATAAGTTGGAAGACTATGTTTCTGCCGAAGAAAAAGATTGTTACTGGTATCATCCCGATCATCTTGGTTCCACTTCGTGGATAACCCACACCAACGGCAAGGCCGTGCAACATTTGCAGTATCTTCCTTGGGGTGAGGACTTTGTGGACCAACGTTCCACCAATTGGAACGCGATGCACGCCTTCTCGGCCAAGGAAAAAGATGTGGAAACGGGGCTATCGTATTTTGGTTCAAGATATTATTCTTCTGAACTGAGTCTCTGGCTGAGCGTGGACCCGATGGCGGACAAATACCCTCATCTATCGCCATTTACGTTCTGCGCGAACACTCCGGTGAGGTGCGCGGATCCGAATGGGGAAGAGGTGTATGAATTTGACGAATCGGGAAAGTATCTTGGTGTTAGCGGAGAAAAGGATTGTCTTAATACATATTACGAAATCTCCTTTGAGAGACATCGTAGTGGACCACATTTCCATAGCCGCACTTTTTCAGCTCTGTCATAGCCTCATCATGTAGAAGGGCAAGTTCCTCAGCCTTATGGGCGTCACTGCTAATAAGCACGGGAATGTCCATTTTTCGCGCGGCGCACAGCAGTTCCGTTGAAGGATAGAACGCATCACAACGCTTTTTATAAATACCTCTGGTATTGATTTCCATAACCACATCGTGATCCTTTACCAGATGCAGCGCCTTATGCGCCAAGTCGCGATACCAGGTTTCGTCCTCCTGAAAGAACCTATGCTGGTTGTGCATCTTTATTTTATCCAGATGTGCAATAATATCCATGTGTTCGGTTTCCAACATTTCAAAGGTCTGTTCCCAAAAAGCAGTCACCGCCTTACGGATATCTCCATGGAAAAGTTGTTGCAATCCCTCATCGTAGATTTCGCGCTTGGGGCCATCAATAAACCAAAGAGACGACTCCTTCTCAGGCCGCACCAAATGCACACCGCCAATGACATAGTCCAACTGATATGTTTTCCTAAACCAATCAAACGAAGTGGACAAACCCGGCACATAGTCGCATTCCAGTGCTTTCAGCAGACGCACCGTCGTATGCTTCTGCAATTCCTCAATTTCCGCGCAATACTTGGGAAGATCATCAGCAGAAATGTCAAAATCGTTCTCAAAAGGCACAGTGGCATGGGAGGAGAAGCCCAATTGGTCAAAATGAAGAACCTCAGCGGCACGCACGTGTGCCGACAGCGTATCCTTCCCATCGCAGTAGGTGGAATGTGTGTGATAATTTGCGCGCATTAGAATTTGTCTATAAGTTCCAGAAGTTCATCACATTTGCCAATATGGCCGCGATTATAGTAATTGCTCAGAAAAATTATCTGCAGTCCGTCGGAAGGACGATAGAGCCACACATTATGATAGCCATCCCAAAGTCCGCCATGATAGATTACCCGGCCATGGTCTTTTCTTTCCATACGCACACCGAATCCATATTGTTCAGCCGGGATTGTCCCATTAGCCAACTTATTCTGGCAGGTTATCGCCTTGTCAACCCACTCTTTAGGAATGATGGCACACCGAACATAGAAGGCATTCGTCCACTTCGCCAAGTCCTCCACATTAGTAAAGACTCCCTTATCGCCCAAAATACCGTTAAGGCGGTCATAGGGTGCCAAAGCACCGTTCTTCCAATGGCCGCGGGTAACCGGCACATCGGTCATGCCCTTCATCGGAAAGACATCTACATATTCCTGTCCTTTTTCCACGGGGGCATGGTGGAGAAAATCCTTTGGGGAGACACCGACCACCTCGGTAAAGAAGCGTGTATGGGTCATTCCCACTGGTTCCCACAGATTTTTACGGACATATTCCTCAAAGCTCATTTCCGAGACCTGAGCCACGATAGCCGCCAAAATCGCATAATTGGTATTGACGTACTTGAAATTGGTACCTCTTTTAAACATCACCGGGAAGCGTTGCACGGCAAGCACTTCCATCAACTGCTCATTGCTAATGAAGATGGAAGTATCATAAATGGAGAAGTCAAAATTAAAGTACTCAGGGATGCCTGAGGTATGTGCAAGCAATTGACGAATAGTCACCTTTGAATAGGGAATTTTGGGATAATATTTACCCAGTGAGTCAGAAAGATCCATTTTCCCTTCGGAACAGAGTTTCAGCACGGCGGCGGCCGTAAACTGCTTGGAAACGGAAGCCAGGTCGAAAAGGGCATCCACCGTCATCTTATTGGATTCCTGGGCTTTCAGATCTGCCAGTTGGTTATAGGAAAGATCCCCATAGCCCGTGGGATCCTTGAACAGTTGCAGGTAGCCGAACGCACGTTCTACCAAGACGGTATCGTTTCGTGCAATGATCATTGTACCATTGAGTCGGTTTCCCATTTGGTCGGCAAACTCCTCCAAAGCTTTGGAGAGATTGGAGACCGAATCTTTGACCAGCACCACGCGTGCAGCCTCATTGCGTCCAGAACGGGCATTGGCGCATTGCACGTTTAACAGAGCCAGCAGGCAAACAACCACAATGATGGAATAGCATCTTTTTATCATAGGTACATAGGTTAATGTCTATATTAGCCATTCATGGAATTGAGGAATTCCGCATTATCGCGAGTACCTTCCATATTTTCCTTTATGAATGTCATAGCCTCAATAGTGGTCATATCCGCCAAGTGGTTGCGCAGAATCCACACTTTCTGAAGAACATCGGGTTTTTGTAGAAGGTCGTCTCTACGCGTGCTGGAGGCCACCAGATCAACGGCGGGATAGATGCGCTTATTGGAGAGTTTCCGATCCAGTTGAAGTTCCATATTTCCCGTACCTTTGAATTCTTCAAAGATAACCTCATCCATACGGGAGCCTGTTTCAATAAGGGCAGTGGAAATGATCGTCAAAGAGCCGCCGTTTTCCACATTACGGGCCGCACCGAAGAAACGTTTCGGTTTTTGCAAAGCATTGGCTTCCACACCACCGGACAAGACCTTGCCTGACGCCGGCGCCATTGTATTGAAGGCACGTGCCAAACGGGTAATGGAGTCCAAAAGAATACACACGTCATGGCCGCATTCAACCATACGCTTGGCTTTTTCAAGCACCATATTGGCAATTTTGACATGTCGTTCGGCAGGTTCGTCAAACGTAGAGGAAATCACCTCGGCATTCACACTGCGCTGCATGTCCGTAACTTCTTCGGGACGTTCGTCAATCAGCAGAATGATCAAATATATTTCGGGGTGATTATAGGCAATGGCATTGGCCACATCCTTAAGCAACACGGTCTTACCGGTCTTAGGCTGAGCCACAATCAAGCCACGCTGTCCCTTACCAATCGGCGCAAAAAGGTCAATTACGCGAGTAGAGAGATTGCATCCGGGATGTCCGGTCAAGTTGATTTTCTCTTCCGGGAACATTGGCGTGAGATAGTCGAACGGTATTCTATCACGAATTTCATCGGGATCGCAGCCGTTGATTTTCTCCACTTTGGTCAATGGAAAATATTTCTCTCCACTTTTTGGGGGACGGATAGAGCCATATACCGTGTCACCGTTTTTCAAACCAAAGAGTTTGATTTGCGACATAGACACATAGATGTCATCAGGGGAGGAAAGGTAGTTATAGTCGGAAGAGCGAAGGAATCCGCAATTGTCGCTGGTGATTTCCAACACGCCTTCGGCCATAACGGTGCCGTCATATTGCGAATTGATCAGATAGTTAATCTGTTCCTCCATAATTTTCTCGCCTTCTGCCTTTTCCGGTACGGTTTCCACTTTTTCTTCCGTGGCAGGTTTGTTCGGTTTGACAGTTGTGTTCTGTTTCTGAGAAGCCTTCTGATTGGGGTTTTTATTTTTGTTTTTTACCAGCTTCTTATGTTCTACTTCAGCAGAAACATTCTCTGGGACAGGTATCTCAGCGACGGTTTCCTCCTTTGTTTCCTGTTTGGGTTCAGGAACTGGTTCAGCCGTTACTTCGGAGCTCTTTTTCGGGCGACCGCGTTTGCGCTTTTCCTGTACAACAGGTTCTTCCGAAACAGAAACTTCAGGGGTAATTTCCGGAGAAAGAGGTTCCTCCATCTTTTCTAAGTTTTCGGACAATGGCTCTGTATGCATTTCTTCCTCATTCGGAGTAATTTGAGAAGCCGTCTTACGCTTGCGTTTCGGTTTGGACTTTTCATCAGCGGGAAGCGGATTGGCGAATAAGATGGGTTCTTCCACTTCTTTAGATTGAACTTCTTCCACTTTTGGTGACACCTTTTCCTTGAAAATAACTACAGGTTTCTTTTCTGGAAGTTTTACCTTCACCGTCTTTTTTTTATCGTTGGACGTAGCTACGAGAACATCACTAGTAGTGCTAATTCTTTTCCTCTTAGGTCTTTTTTCAGTTGAGTCTGGCATGTATTAAAATTTTAGTGATTTTCTTATCAATTTTTCATTACAGTTCACCTGGAAGGAAGTAGGTTTTAACTGTCATCAATAAGACGTGCAAAAGTACATTTTTTTTGCTACAGTCGGCACATTTGCTAACGAAGCAGCATTTCTAAATCTTCAACAGCGGCATTCCAGTCGTAATGGGTATGCACAAATTGATTTCCCGATTGGGAAATCTGTTTGTAGTAATGGTTTTCCGAAAGCAGTCTTCGCACGGCATCCACATACTCGGAAGTCGTGCTACAAACAAGCACGGCACCTTCCTCGGAAGCCGTTCCGAGCGGTTTTGCAGCCAATGGGGACGTTACACAGGGAAGCTGCATAGACATGGCTTCCAGCAACTTATTCTGCAAACCGGTACCCATGCGCATAGGGGCGATGAATATTTTGGACTTCGCATACCATTCCGACATATCATCCACCCAGCCTGTCACACAGACATGTTCGCTGCGTAGGGCGAGTACGCGGGGAGAAGGTGTTGCACCGGCAAGTACGAGTTGCAATTGGGGAAATTCACAAAGCAGGATTGGAAAGATTTCCTGTGCCAAATACTCTGCCGCATCCACATTTGGAGCGTATCCCATATTGCCGGAAAAAATCAAATCGTAACATTTTTCCTCCCCATTATAAGAAAATTGTTCAAAATCCACGCCATTGGGAACCACCACGATTTCCCCATTTCGAGGATGAGGGATAAGGTCCCGATCAACGGCCGTAATGATCGTCTTGGCATCAAACCAGTCAAATATTGTGCGTTCGTATTTGCATATCCGGCGATATTCCATCTTAAAGAACGGCTTTTTGTACCAGGGAGCCTTTTCGTATCGGCGGTACATTCCCTTGGAAAAAACATCCTGATAGTCGAGCACCTTCTTCACCTGCACATTCTTCACATACTCCGCCATGCGGAAAAGTTGGCAGAAGATTCTGTCTGGGTTCACCTCTTGGATTATCTGTTGAATCCGTTGTTGGTTTTTTTTACTATAAAAATAGCCACACTGCAAAGGCAGTCCTTTGAAAAAGGCGATAAGCGTATTCCAATAACGGCGCAGTCCCTTTTGCTGCAAGAAGAAAATCTTTTTACAGAAGGGGGTCAGGTGTTCTTCCGCAGCCGTCGTATCCTGACCTTCGCCCAGGGCCACCAAATAAATGTCGTGCTGTTTGGAAAGCACTCGTATCTGATGGTATGCACGAAGTTTGTCCCCTTTTTCAAGAGGATAGGGAATGCGCGGAAGTACGACCAGAATCTTCATAGCCAAAGGAAATGCCCTCCCCGCCGGGGAGGGCTGAGAATTTCTATTTTCAGTAATTATTTTTCAATAACCTTTTCTACCTTCTTCATAAGGGATTTCTCTATGCGATCGGCCTTGACCACATAGTCGTGTGCCTTATTGATCATCATTTCGGCATATTCCTTATCCTCCAAAGTAGAGGCATTGATTTTCACATTCAGGTAGGCACCATGAACGGCTGCGCGGGCGCAGAGTACGCCGACGCCGGCATCGGATACAGAGGCGGGATTACCCTTCTTAATCATAGCCTCGCAGATTTCAAACACCTTGAAGGCGTTTTCCACCGTCTTCATCGGAACCTCGGTGGCGTACTTGGTAGCTTCCTGAATGGCGGCTTTGCGAGCGGCCTTTTCCTCATCCGTGCCCTTAGGCATACCGAAGGCATTCATAATCACGTTGAAGGCATTTGTATCCTCATCCACCAGGGCGAGCAGCGTTTCCTTCACCTGCTGTCCCTTTTCGGCCCATTTGGAGAAGAATTCCCATTGTGCATCCCAACCGGGTTTGTGGGAGGAGAGGTTGGCCACCATCGTACCTAAAGCGGCACCTAGGGCGCCCATATATGCGGAAATGGAGCCACCGCCAGGAGCGGGACTTTCGGAAGCGGTTTCATTGGCAAAACCCGTACAGGTCATATCCACCAACTTCGGAGTAGTGTCTTCCTTTTCCAAAAGATATTCAATCACCTTTTCTTCAGCATTGAAGGGTTTAAGGTCATCCAATCCCATAGACTTCACGGCGATTTTAATCATTTCCTTCTCATCGATACCCAAAGAGCGATGTTGTTTGGCCAGATAATACTTACCCGCCTCAATAAGGACCTTCTTCGGAATCAAGCCCACGATTTCGGCACCCGTCACACGCACGCCGCGCTTGGCGGCCTTGGCTGAAACCTCATCAAAAGCCACGTGAAGCGGCGTGACATTTGTATTGGTAATATTCATGGAGACCTGGGCAATACCGTATTCGGCAATATACCAACCAATAGCCTTGGTGCCCTTCAAAGTGCCGGGCATCATAATTGATTTTCCATTTTCGTCTTTGAGAATCTTTCCCGTGATGGGGTTACCCTCGCGTCTGGGACGGCCTTTTTCACGAACGTCGAATGCAATGGCATTGGCACGACGGGTGGAAGTTGTGTTGAGATTGTAATTCACCGCAATCAGAAAATCGCGAGCACCGATAGCCGTGGCACCGCTCTTAGCTACGCTTTCTGTGAACTTAGAAGGTCCGAAATCGGGTTTCCACTCCTTCGTGGTTATTCTTTCCTTCAAAGCTTCGTATTCACCTTGACGGCAGTTTGCCAGATTTCTTCTTTTTTCCTCAAAGGCGGCATTTTCATAACAGTAAACAGGGATCTTCAGTTCCTCACCCACCCTCTTAGCCAGTTTATGGGCATATTCAGCAGTTTCCTCCATCGTGATGTTGGCCACAGGCACGAAGGGACAGACATCAGTAGCACCAAAACGGGGATGATCGCCGTGATGGTAACGCATATCTATCAATTCCTGACATTTGGCGATAAGTTGGAAGGCGGCATCCACTACGGCATCGGGCGTACCCACAAAGGTAACTACCGTGCGGTTAGTCGTAGCACCGGGGTCCACATCCAACAGGGTGACACCTTCTGCCTGCTTGATAACCTCGGCAACTTGGTTGATAATCTCAGGATTTCTTCCCTCACTGAAGTTCGGAACACATTCAATTAACTGCTTCATAATTTTAATTTGTTGATTATTAGTTGATTTATTTTTTTCGAAAAGGACTGCAAACTTACATAAAAAATTCGATTTTCCATCTTTTTTCCTAAAAAAGGAGAGGGATAAAATTCAATGGTGTGTCTGTCATTTTTTGTATTTTTGCGGCTTGTTCCAAAATATATGC
Organism: Bacteroidales bacterium; assembly: GCA_045600525.1. Taxonomy (GTDB): domain Bacteria; phylum Bacteroidota; class Bacteroidia; order Bacteroidales; family WCHB1-69; genus F23-D06. The sequence goes on along the minus strand of JAZRYC010000100.1, from coordinate 23,638 downwards.
TCAAAATGAAAATAGGACTTATCAGAGAGACAAAGACCCCTGAAGACAACCGCGTGGCGTTGTCGCCGGCACAGCTGGCTTTCTTACAACGCGAATACCCGCAGGATGAGTTTGTGGTCCAAAGCAGCAGCATACGCGCCTTCGGCGACGACGAATATAAGGCAGCCGGACTGCGTGTCGTAGAGGATGTGTCCGACTGTGACATTCTATTCGGCATCAAAGAAGCCAATATCGACACCCTGCTTCCCGACAAGCACTATTTTTTCTTTGGGCACATCGCGAAAATGCAGGAATATAATCGTCTGCTTTTGCAGGCCATGCTATCCAAGCGGCTCACCTTTTCGGATTACGAGTATTTAGTGGATGACCGCAACCAGCGGGTGTGTGCTTTTGGGTGGTGGGCCGGCGTAGTCGGTGTGTACTACACCCTACGCGGATATGGGTTGAAGAACGGATGCTTCCAACTGCCGAAGCCCGACCGCCGTTTCACGCTAGAGGCATTGAAGAGTGCCCTGAAGGCCGTAAAGCTACCGGCCATCCGCGTGCTAATCACCGGAAACGGGCGCGTATCCCATGGAGCCCAGCACGTCATGGAGGAAATCGGTGCCCGCCAACTCAGCGAATGCGAATTTCTCTCCGACACTCCCATTGACACTCTCTCCTATTGTGTGGCAGATGCCGACCGCCTAGTTCTTCACAATGACGGTGGCCCGTTCTGTCAGGACGAATTCTTCCAACATCCCGAACTTTACCACAGCGACTTCATGCGTTGGGGGCGTTACACGGACATGCTGATTTGCGGACACTTCTGGACGCCGCAGGCTCCCGTTTACCTCACACAAGACGATTTGCGCAACCCCGACCTCCGCATCCGCTTCATCGGCGATGTAACCTGCGACATCCAAGGGAGCATCAAATCCACACTCCGTTCTTCCACTCACGACGATCCCTATTATGACTACAATCCAGTCACAGGGAAAGAAGATCCCTGTTTTTCCTCTGCGGAAAACATCTCCGTTATGGCCGTCGACACCTGTCCCAACGCCTTAGCCATGGACACCAGTGCCTATTTCGGAGACATGCTGCTGCAACATGTCTTCACCCCTCTTTTGCAACGTAAGCCCTCCGACGTCATCCAACGCTCCACTATCGTAGAAAAAGGCCAACTCACTCCACGTTTTGACTATCTTCAGGACTTTTCCCAAATAGAGCAATAATCATCTTTCTTTTGGCAAACAGATAAACGGAGTCATCATGGCAGAAAACAGTCTGAAGGCAAAGACAGTATCCGGAATGATATGGAGCGGTATCGGCAGAATCGGCACTGTGGGCATATCCTTCATTTCCAATTTGGTGCTTGCACGATTGCTGATGCCGGACGATTTCGGCTGCATCACCATGCTGTATGTCTTCATTGCCATCTCGGGCGTATTCATCAGCGGAGGCCTTGGACAGGCCCTGATACAGAAAAAGGAGCCCACCCATGTAGACTACACGACGGTTTTCTACTGGAACCTCACCATGGCCGTAGTATTCTACCTCCTCTTGTTTTTTGCGGCTCCCGCGATTGCCAGATATTATGAAATACCCCTGCTTTGCAACGTACTTCGTGTGCAAAGCCTCGTTTTGTTCATCCAATCCTTCTCTATCGTTCAAGCGAACCAACTCCAAAAGCAGCTGCGATTCAAAGAACTTTCCACTCGAAACATCCTATCGGCATTAGCCGGCATGGTCATAGCCATCATCATGGCCCTCTGCGGATTCGGCGTGTGGAGTTTGGTGGCGTCCGCCATCGTTACTGCCCTTACGAGTGTGATTCTTCTTTGGAAGATGAGTCGCTGGCGCCCCACCTGGGAATTCAGTTTCCAATCACTCAAGGAGCTCTTCAGCTTCGGCGGACTCATGCTGCTTTCTTCTTTGGTGGAAACTATCTACACCAACATACAAAGTCTCATCATCGGCAAATTATACTCCGCACGCGATTTAGGATACTTCAACCAAGCCAAAAAGTTGGAAGAAGTCCCCACCAACTCCCTGTCGGCCATTGTCAATGAAGTGTCGTTTCCCGTATTTGCCGCCTTGCAGGACGACAAGGAGAAATTACTCCTCGGTGTGCGAAAAAACGTCAAGGCCATCACCTACCTCAACTTTCCCCTCATCGCCCTGATGATTGTCATTGCCAAACCCCTCATTGTGTTCCTCTACGGAACCAAGTGGGTTGCTTCCGCCCCCTACTTCCAAATTCTCTGCATCTCCAGTATGATCTACACCCTGAACACGTTAAACACCAACGTCATCAAATCATTGGGTAGAAGCGGGGTGTATTTGATAGTCCAACTCACCAAGCGACTCATCGGAATCGGACTCATCATTTGGGGCGTGCGATTCGGCATTCGGGGACTATTGTGGGCCGTTACCTCCGTAGGTTATATCAGCTTCATCATCAACGCGCTGATTAACGGACGCCTCATCCACTACGGAATCGGACGCCAGATAGCGGATGTAGGGCTCTGTTTTATCATGTCCGCGTTGTTAGCCGTTGCCGTCTATTTCCTCGGGACCCTCATTCCCCTTCATGAATTTATCGTCATGGCCATTCAGATCGTTCTTTTTAGCGGCGGCTACATTCTTTGTTCCAAACTATTCAAATTTGAAGGATACTACACTTTTGCAGAAATTTTGAAAAGCAAATTAAAGAAATGAAATATCTCAGACTCATCCGCAATATCCTACAGACCAACCTGATCAAGACCCTTCTGATCAATTTCAGAATGCTTCCCTTCCGACAGGCGGTCAAATTGCCCATATATGTTTATGGAAAATGTATTTTCCGCAACTATTCCGGGAGCCTCCTTCTGGACACAGCGAAGGTTTATTCGGGTATGATTAAAATAGGGAAGCGCGACTACTACATCGCCACCAGCAAGCCCCAAAGCATTTGGAATGTAGAAGGAACCCTGATTTTCAAAGGAGCCGTCAGTTTTGCACATGGTTCCTATCTATTAGTGGCCCGCCATGCCACACTTTCCTTCGGTACCGGCGGAACCTATTGCGGCACCAACTTCAAAGTCCTATGCTTTGAGCGCATCACCATCGGAGACAATGTCCGCATGGCCTGGGATGTGCAGATTATGGACAGCAGTTTCCACTACACGCAGGCCATCAACAAAGGCAATAAAATCTCTCCGCTCACCAAACCTATCGTTTTGGAAGGCAACATTTGGATCGGCAACCGCACCACCATAGCCAAAGGGGCCATAGTTCCACAGGAAACCATCATTGCCTCCAACAGTCTTGTAAATAAAGATTTCTCCGACTTGGAACCCTACAGTCTCATTGCCGGTTCTCCCGCCACGCTGAAAGCCACCGGCATCCAGCGAATATGGGATGAGGCCAGACAACGGGAGTTAGACGCCCAATTCGGATATACCAGAACCCATTTATAGCCTGCCATGAAACTCAAAGACAATCTTCGCTTCTGCCGCCAAGCATGGCACCTGTGCAAACGATTCAAGTCTAATCGGCTCAACATCCTTTGCGACTACCTCCGTCTATATCGTACCAAAGGACTAACAACCGACGAATACTACGAATTCGAATTTGAAAAACGTTCGGAAAGCTTTAGAAACAACTTCTTGGGCATGCACGAACAACGTCAATACCTTGATTTACTGAACCCTGTCAAATACTACATTTTTGCGCGAAACAAATACCTCACCCATAAGCTATTGGAACAAACGGGTGTGCGAAAGCCCCAACTATACTGCTATTACCAGCCCGAAGGGAAAGTCTTGGCAAGTCATGAAATCGCCAACAATGTGGCAGATGTTTGCAGAATCCTACGAGAACAAAATGCGGAACAGTTCGTCGTTAAGACAACGGAAAGTTCGCACGGAGACAACGTCATTGTTGTCAAGCACATAGAATACACGGAAGATGACGGTGTACTTTATTTCTTCAATGGGGAAAGCCAAAGCCTTTCAAATCTTTTGGGCGTGCAACCCCTGATATTTGAATCCATCGTCACGCAGACCGCGCAAATCGCCGACTTCAATCCATCTTCGGTCAATACCGTACGTTTCATGACCACACTTTACCCTGACGGGGAGGCTCGATTGGTGGCCACCTTCATCAAAATCGGCAGGGCCGGCAGATGTGTGGATAATGCCGGTGGCGGTGGCAATGTGGATGCCTGCATCAATGTTGAGACAGGCACCCTGCAACATGTCATCCGATATGACGGTTGGCGCAACATCCAAGACATCACGCACCACCCCGACAGCGGCGCCCTGCTCGATGGAGTCATTATCCAAAACTGGGAAGCCATCAAGCAACAGGTACTGGAATACCAACGCTGCTTCCCCTACGTAAAAGCGGCAGGATGGGACATCGCCATCACCAACGACGGCCCCGTTGTCATTGAGGTCAATGACATGTGGGACCGCACCGGACAATACTTCATTAGGAAAGGCTGGCGCAGGGAAATTCGCGACTGTTATCTATCTTGGAAAAAACTCATTGACAATAAAACCATTCGCTTCCCCTACAACGGAAGGCTGACCCCATCCATTTCATCAAATCATCTGCAAAAAATCATACAACATGAATAAGGAAATCCAGATCCTCTTTGCAGGTGACTTCTGTTCAAGGCCATCCACACAGCAATTGGCAGTGGAGGATTCGCTTCAAGCATTGATTCACGGATGCGACCTCAGCGTCTGCAATTTTGAAAGACCGCTGAAACCTGATAACGGCAACAAGGCCGAATCCTTCAATCACGATGACGTCCCCGGCTTTCTTCAAAAACTGGGGTTCAACCTGTTTTCCCTGGGAAACAACCATGTGTTCGACCATGGGGAGGCTGGATTTCTAAAAACGAGGGATGCCTTTGGAAACAAGACCTTTGGGGCTGGCACCTACGAAGAAGCGCTTCAAGTCAAAATCATTGAAATAAATGGTAGTAAAATCGGATTCATGGCACTCTGCTATGCCGCCCGCAACGGCGTTTTCGACAATGTGCGTTGCACAGAGGGCCTCGGCTGCGCCTACATAAACGATCTGCAAGTAAACCATCGAATCATAGAAGCGAAGAAAGAACTCGACTATCTATTCGTCCTTCCCCACGACGGCATTGAATACACGGACACGCCCCTGCCGGAAACCATAGCTCGTTACCGCGATTTCATAGACTACGGTGCCGACGGCGTTATCGCCTCCCATCCGCATTGTCCGCAGGGATGGGAGACCTACCACGGGAAGCCCATCTTCTATAGCTTGGGCAACTTCTTCTTCAACAGCAAAGACGACACAAAAGCCTATTGCGATCGTGCCCACTGGTACGAAGGACTCGGCGTACGGCTCACCCTTGACGATGCGGGCATCCGCTCCGAAGTGTTCAATATCCGCAACCAGAACAACGTGCTTCTATCCTTAGATTCTTCTGCTGAAAGAGTGGCACACAACCAAAGACTTTGCGATTATCTAAGCAATCCCACCGACTACAACCAATATCTAGACAACCTGGTCAAAGAGCTTGCCCGGCGAAAAGAATATGCCTACTTAGAGGCCAGCTACCACAAAAAGGCATTCTGGCTCACCCTGCGGTCTTCCTTAAAGAAAGTCTTTGCCATGATGACAGGCCGCACACAACATTCCACACAGCATCTCATCGAATTGTTTAAAGACGACACCCGGCGCAACGCCTTTTTAAGAGAATTACATCAATACGAAAAAAAATAACCACCATGGTCAGAATCCTCATTGCCAAATTCATTAAATGGATATCCCTACAGTCATTTGTGACAGAAATTCGTGGAAAATATCGTAAACTTCACGTAAAGCGAAAACTCACCATAGCACAAAAAAGGGAAATCCAAAACTATTTTCAAAAGCTCATTGGAAAGCGCGTGCCTTTGATATGGCACAAATTTCTCTACTCCCGCACCGGCGTATATGCCAAGAACTACATTCCCGTAGGAGTCTATCGTACCGACTTCATCGGACGAATGAACAATTTCCCCTTCATGGACGCCTACGCAGACAAAAACGTTTCCGACCTACTCTTTCCCGATGTCATCCAGCCACGCAACATCCTTAAAAACATCAACGGCTATTACTACATCGGGCATCGGGCCGTATCCCGCGAAGAAGCCATTGCCCACTGCCAGAATATTGAAAACGCAATCATCAAGCCTTCCTTGTCCACGCGTGGACAAGGCGTACGGAAGATTTCCGTCCAAAACGGCGTCAGCAATATCGACCATAAGAGTATCAACCAAGTATTTGACCTCTACAAAAATGAGAACTTCCTCATCCAAGACATTGTACTACAGCATCAGGAGATGCGCGCCCTCAATGCCGACTCCCTAAACACCATACGGCTGCTCACCTACCGCTCCGGTATGGAAGTCATTCTCCTCTATGGCGTAATTCGTATCGGAAAGGCCGGTCAGGTCACAGACAACGAAAGTGCGGGCGGTATCAGTACGCGAATCAATCCTGACGGCACCTTGGCAAAATACGCCTTCGGCAGTCCCGGCAACGACATGGTGGAAAAAACCGATTCCGGCATTACGTTGGAAGGATACGCCATTCCTTCTTACCATGCCGTGGTGGAAAAGGTCAAAGAACTCCATCTTCGACTCCCCTACTTCAACATTGCCGCTTGGGATTTTGCCGTGGGAGAGAACGGCGAACCCGTATTCATCGAATGGAACGCAAATCCAGACCTCAGTCAATCTGCATACGGTCCCGCTTTCGGTGAGAACACCGAGCGCGTCATCAGCGAAATTATTCACAAACCCAATACAAGACATCAATACTGGTAAAAACATCTAAAGACATGGAATTCAGATCTAACACCAACCTTTTGCTTCGATACATACTAACCAGTTTGTCGCCCAAGCTGAGCGTCAAAGTGCTCTATCGAATCTATCATCATAAAAAATTGAGACTCAAGCATCCGGAAACCCTGGATGAGAAAATCCAATGGCTAAAGCTCCACTATTGTTCCAACGCCATCGTCAAGCAATGCGCTGACAAATACCGTGTACGCGAGTATGTCAAAGAGTGTGGCTTGGAGCACATCCTCAATCCGCTTTTGTATAAATACCACCATGCCAGCGAAATCAACTGGGACATCCTGCCAGACAAGTTCGTCCTCAAATGGAACTACGGCTGTGGGGGAAACGTCGTATGCCCCGACAAAGACAAACTCAATATCGAGGCCACCATGCGCGATTTGGACCGATTTGAAAAAATCAAATTTCACCTTATTGCCGCAGAGCCCCAATACGATATTAGTGAAAAACTGATTCTCTGCGAACAATTTATTGAAACAGAGGATGGGGGTTCCCCTGTGGACTACAAGTTCTACTGTTTCAACGGCGTGGCCAAATATGTTCTCTGCTGCATAGGCCGTGGGAAACAGCAACATCCCGACTTCTACTTCTTTGACCGCAACTGGCAGCTTCAGCGACTCAACAAGCAGGGGCAGCAGGCGCCCGAAGGATTCACCATACCCAAGCCGGAAGGCATGGACCAACTCTTCGAATATGCGGAAATCCTTTCCAAACCATTCCCCTTTGTACGCGCCGACTTCTATTTGGAAAACGGCAAGGCCTATTTTGGCGAACTCACCTTTACTCCGGCCGGCGGATTTGATAAGGGAAGACTTCCCTCCACCGACCTCCTATTCGGACAAATGGTAAAACTACCTTAATAAACAAACTTCCACACGACAATCCAAATTTTTTCATAGCAAATGAAACAGAAAATTGCCAAAATCCTGCTTGTAGCCACATTAGCCATGGTGACTGCCTCCTATCTTCCCTGGTTATATATGACCATGGCTTATTATATCCTTCGATATGCCATTATGGCCTGCATGGCTGCCGCCGTGATTCTCACCTTTAATTTGGAAAAATACTGCTCCGAAAGATTCATGAGGCTGTTTCTTCTGACCATCCTTCTCGTATTCATAGAATTTCTCGGGTTCCATTTGTTTGGAAAACGATATAAACCCTCGGATCTTACACAACTCATTGTTTCCTTCCTCTGTGTGGGTATCGGCATGAATATGGATTACGACATCCGTCAATGGGCCAACATCTGCTACTATTACACGCTTGGGCTGGTCGTTATGGGCGTTCTCAACTGCTTCTACTGGGCCGGTGGGCTCTACATTCCAGAGCACTATATGCTCAATGAGGGAAAGAACCAAGTGGGGGGGCTGCTCTGCGTGGGTGCCGCCGCTGTCTTCTTCTGTGGGATGAAAATCCGAGAACAACGCATTCACTTCTTCATCGCCTTCTTCCTTGCCCTGCTCGTACTCCTGCTGATTCGCGCGCGTTCCGACTTCTTCGCCCTCATGGTCTGCGTTCTTTTTATCGCCATCAAAGACGGTGACTGGAAAATTCAATGGAATCTGAAAACCATCCTCTCCCTCTTGGGACTCTGCCTCATCGGATATATCATCTATGTGGGCTTCATCGGCGAAGAACTGCACACCTTCATGGTTGGTGGAAAATCTTCCGACGACTTGGATATGATCAGCTCCAACCGATGGGAACGGAACCAACAGGGATTGGAATTCCTGCTGAACGACCCCATGCACGGAGAGCAAGAAGAGTCATCCGGCATACTGCTTATTCACAATTACATATTGCTTCGATTAGTTCGTTACGGCGTTTGGTCGCTGCCCTTGGTGGCCTTTTACCTATACTTTGGCATCAAAACCATCTGCGTCCTTTTCAAAGAGCGTAAGACTGATCTTCGCGATTTAGGATATGTGGCTTGCACACTTCCCCTATTGGTCAGTTTCGTTGAGCCCAACTTTCCCTACGGGCCAGGTTCCGTACAAATGATGGCCTTCCTTCTTCTAGGTGCCTCCCTTGCAGACAAACGCACCACCTCCCTAACTCACCCGGAAGAAGGCACCACGAAAGTGCTGCACATTTGCAACGACTTTACTTATAGCAAAGTGCATACTGAACTGTACCAACAATTAGATAACCTCGGAGTAGATCAAATCATCTACTCTCCCATTCGCAATAAAGAGTTGGAGGGACAAAACCAGTTTGAAGGCAAGCATACCTCCATTCTATATTCCTTCCTATTAAAACCTCTTCACCGCATCTTCTTTAATCGCAAAATCGATGTCATTGCCAAAGACATCCAACAAAAGGTAGATCTTTCGCAAGTTTCCTACGTCCATGCGACCAACCTATTCAGTGATGGAGCCGCCGCACTGCAATTGAAAAAACGCTACGGGATTCCCTATATCGTTGCTGTTCGAAACTCCGATATAAACGCATTCCTCAAACTTCCGCACCTGTGGTGGGTACATCGCGCCGTCATTAAAGAAGCCGACAAAGTCATATTTATCTCTGCCGCCCTTCAAAAACGGCTACTCCAACATCCAACGCTCATAGGCATGCGTAATATCCTTCGCGACAAAAGCATTCTTCTGCCCAATGGAATCAACCGGTACTGGTTAGACAACCTCCATCTTACCCCTGAACAACATTCGTTGAAACATTCCATCCTCTATGTCGGCAACTTTGACGAAAACAAGAATGTAGTCCGACTCATTCAGACCGTGCTGCGACTGCAACAAAGTTTCCCCGACATTCACTTAGACTTAGTGGGCGGCACCGGCGGTCGAGAACAGGAAGTCCTCAAGCTGGTGGAACAGCATCCCGATACATTGGCCTACAAAGGCAGGATCTTTGATAAACCACTCCTCCGGGACATTTATTTGGGAAACAGCATATTCGCCATGCCCTCCTTGCACGAAACCTTCGGTTTGGTCTATGTGGAAGCACTCTCTCAGGGACTGACCGTACTCTACACCAAGGGAGAAGGTATTGACGGCCTATTTGCGGAAAAAGTCGGTGAGGGTGTCGTTCCCACCTCTGATAAAAGTATTGAGGATGCCCTTCGTCAACTATTGTCACAGCCAGAAAAATATCAGATACTTCCTACAGAGGCATTTGCGTCCTTTGATTGGAAGAATATTGCCCAAGAATATCAAAACCTATATACTATCGGCACCAAAGCATAGCAGGTACCAATAATCATCTCAAAAACAGAGAAACATGCTCACCGTCATCTGTCCCATATACAATGAAGAAAAATACATAGCCGACTGTATCACATCCATCATCGGCCAAGACTACCCGAAAGAAAGATTGGAAGTGCTATTCGTAGATGGAATGAGTACCGACCGAACGAGGGAAATCGTGCAGGAATATGCCAGTCAATATTCCTACATACATCTTTTGAACAATCCCAAAAGAATCGTACCTGTAGCCCTCAACATCGGCATACGCATTGCTCAGGGTGACATCATTATTCGTTTAGATGCCCATGCCCACTACCCACAGAACTACTTCTCCATTCTGGAACAAAAACTCACAGAATTAGATGCCGACAATGTGGGTGGTGTCTGCCGAACCCTTCCCGTCAACAACACGCCCGTATGCAAAGCCATTGCCGGCGCGCTGAGTTCGCCTTTCGGCATGGGAAATTCCTATTTCCGCATCGGTGCCGATACTGAGCGGGAAGTGGATACCGTTCCCTTTGGATGCTTTCGAAAAAACCTTTTTGACAGTATAGGAATGTTTGATGAAGAACTCATTCGAAACCAAGACGATGAATTCAACGGCAGAATCATCAAAAACGGAGGAAAAATATATCTTATACCCAGTGTAGTGATCGATTACTACGCCCGCGACACTATTGGCAAAGTATCCAAGATGTTCTACCAATACGGGCTTTTCAAACCTTTAGTCAATAAAAAACTTGGTAAGCCGGCCACCTTGCGACAATTCTTCCCATTGTTTTTCGTATTGGGACTCATTCTCGGCTTTCTACTGCTCTTTGTCCATCGTGTATTCCGTTATCTCTATTTCTTTGCCTTGCTGGCGTACTTCTTTCTGGCCTTCTATTTTGCCCAGAAGAAGGAAAAAGACACACCCACCATGGTACTCATGATAGTAACCTTCCTTACCATTCATCTCAGCTACGGATGGGGTTATATACGGGGGTTAATGAAGATATTGTTAAAGAAAGACTTTGTGGCTAAGGCCAACCGATAATCAATAGCATTCCCTAAAGGTCTGCATCAGATCATCCACTCCAAAGCCCACTTCATGATAGAGACTGGGAATATCGCCCTGTGCGATAAAACGATCCGGAATGGCCACATGGTGCAACTCATTAGAAAGATGGTTTTCCATCAAAAATTCCGCCACGGCGGAAAACAGTCCCCCCTTCTCGGTTCCGTCCTCAATCGTCAGCCACTTCGGATATTGAGCGGCCAATTCGCGAAGAAGATTTTCGTCCAATGGTTTTAGGAAACGCATATCCACATGGGCAGGGAGAACGCCTTCCTTTTCCAAATTATCCATAGCAGTAGCCACCATGTTTCCCAAAGGACCCAAAGAAAGCACCAATAAGCGCTCCCCTTTACGAAGCAGGCGACCGTGTCCAACCTCAAGCATTTCGGGCTCGTTGTGCCAATCCACTAAAACGCCGCGCCCACGGGGATAGCGAATGACAAAGGGCAGCCCTCCGTTTTGGGCATGGCGGTAGGCCGTCAGCATCAAGTTTCTCAATTCATGCTCATTCAGCGGCGACGAAATGATTAAATCAGGAATGGAACGTAAAAATGCCAAATCAAAGGCACCTTGGTGGGTAGCACCATCCTCTCCCACCAGACCGGCACGATCAATGCAAAACACCACCGGCAGTTTCTGCAAAGCCACGTCGTGGATAACCTGATCATAACCTCGTTGAAGGAACGAAGAATAAATATTACAGAAAGGAACATAGCCTTCAGCCGCCAATCCGGCGGCAAAAGTAACCGCATGCTGCTCGGCAATACCCACATCAAAAACGCGTTCTGGGAACTCTTCATTCATAATCGTCAGAGAACATCCTGTAGCCATAGCCGGCGTAATACCTACCACTTTTTCATCCTGACGGGCAAATTCCAATATCGTGTGTCCGAAAACATCTTGATATTTAGGCGGCATACCCTGTGTATCGGGTTTAATAATCTGCCCCGTGTCAGGATTGAACTTTCCAGGAGCATGATAGGCGGTTTGATGTTGCTCTGCCATATCCAATCCCTTACCTTTAACGGTAAGCACATGAAACAATTTAAGTCCAGGTAATTTCTTCAATCCCCGCAACGTCTTCACCAAAGCAATCACATCGTGTCCATCGGCAGGTCCAAAATAGCGATAGCCAAGACTTTGGAACCAATTGCTGCCTCCCAGGAGATAGCCCTTGAGGCCATTGCCAAGCTTGCTGAATATATTCGTTATCTTATTGGATTTTCTACTTTTAAAGGTAAAAAGATTCCATAGTCTGTTTTTAAAACGATTGTACGCCGGCGAAGTAGTGATGGAAAGCAGATATTTGCTCATAGCACCGGTACTTTGGTCAATGGAGATCTTATTATCGTTAAGGATGACCAGCATATTGACGTCACGGTAGGCAGCCTGGTTCATGGCTTCAAATGCCATACCGCCGCCAATGGCGCCATCACCGATTACGGCAATGTGGTTCCTATTCGTATCGCCTTTCATCTTGGCAGCCATTGCCATGCCCAAAACGGCGGAAATAGAAGTAGAGGAATGACCTGTTCCAAAAGCATCGTATTCGCTTTCCTCACGGCGGGGAAAACCACTCAACCCATTATAACATCGATTTGTGGCAAACTGTTCCTTTCTACCCGTAAGTATTTTGTGACCATACGCTTGATGTCCCACATCCCAGACCAAACGGTCATTGGGTGTATCAAACACATAATGAATGGCCACCGTCAGCTCCACCACGCCCAGGCTGGAGCCCAGATGTCCAGGATGCTGCGCCGTCTGCTCAATAATATACTGACGCAGCTCCTCGCAAAGTTTCGGTAATTCCTGTTCTGGAAGCTTTCTTAAATCTTCAGGAGTATGGATGCTGTCAAGGTAACTCATAATCATCTATTCATTTACCACCTGCTGATAAAAATCAATGAGACGGCGAGTGATAATGTCCATATTATGATGCACGGAAATATAGTCCCGCGCATTTTCTGAAATAATCGTACAAAGGTCGGGAGTTGTGGTACACTTATCTATAACGGAAAGGAATTCTTCCGGTGTATCGGCAATAAAAAGATGCTTCCCATTTTCAACATCCAAACCTTCGGCGCCAACTGACGTGGTAAGCACTACCCTGCCTAAAGCCATGGCCTCCACGATCTTCACTCGGATGCCACTGCCTGAAAGCAGAGGAACGATCATTATATCATGATCAAGCATAAATTCATTGGCGTTAGGCACAGTCCCAACAATATTAACTTGGGGATCCTGTCGTTTGTATAGATGTTCGGGCATACCATGGCCCGCCACAGCAAACTGCAATTCAGGATGCGCCTGATGAATCAAAGGCCAAACTTCGTCTAAAAACCATTCAACACCCTCAATGTTGGGTGACCAATTCATACTTCCAAGATGAAATAGCGAGGGCACATCAGATGGAATATAGTCATCTTCTACCTCGTACTTATCCATATCAAGTCCAAATGGAATAACACCACCTAAAACATTGGGAGCTGATTTGGAAAAAAACTGATAGTCCGGCTCGGAAATCGTCATATAGCCATCCACCTTTTGTAGAATATGGTCTTCTACGCGTTTCAGCTGATTTCGGTTTATTTTATAAATCAACTTTTTAACTGGGTTGCTTTCGTTGTCCGTCAGTCGTTCCCAAATCTGATGCTCAATGTTATGCATACGGAGAACGATCTTGGCCTTGGAACATTTTCTAATCACCTCGATATAGGGCGTCATATAGATAGACTCCAGATGCACCACATCATAATCATCTTGCTGAAGAACAGATTCCAACTTCAAAGCCATCGACTTCGAATAGAATCTTTGTATCTGGTAGGACGTCCTGGTAAACAAGGTCCTTATGCCTTCCACCAGACGCGGAGTAGTGTCAATATATACCGATTCAAAGCGTGTTTGTTGAAGATAATCCATAGGGAACGCTTTCGTCTTGACTGGATGTTTGGGCGTTTCCACAGCCAGGACCTTCACAAACTGTTCATTGTTGAGCAGGCCCTGTGTGACATTATGCATAGCAATGCAACCGCCATCGATGGGGGGAAGGGAAGGCTTATGACAAAGTTGGAGGATCTTCATGATGTTTTTTTCTAAATAATCTATAATGTTTAATTTTATCCATTAGCCGCGAATAGGTATCAGGTGAAAGCACGGCTGAATCAGTTGTTGCATGATAAGTTAGGAATACGCATACGGGCAGTAACACGAACGAAGAAAGTCCCATTCCGAACCATACCGGCAGAGGACTGCTTTTAGAAATCTTCTCTCCCATAATGGAAAGTGCGAAATAGAGGGTGAAAAACACGACTGTGATTACCAAAGGAATGCCGATGCCCCCCTTTCTGATAATGGATCCCAACGGGGCGCCGATGAAGAAAAACAGCACGCAGGCCAATGACAGCGTAAACTTACGGAAGAACTCTATCTGATACCCCCACATATATGCGGTCCTAAAAGTAATGTCCTGATATGCAAAACGGACAGAGAACACGAAATTACGGGAAGCATTTTCGGCATTAAACATAATTCGGGAAAGCAGAGACGGCTCAATAGAAGACAAGTCGTATCTCCTTCCCGATGACAACGTATCAAAAGTAGAGTCATTCTTCACCACCACATTGTAAAAATACAAATTTCCGTAAAAGACGTCCGATGCGCCATGGGCCAACTGCGTGATTTCCTTCTTAAGGGTGTCTATCTTTTCATTGAGCTGGTTAATGGACATCGCCGTGGAATGCGTCTGATAAAGGCTTTCGTCTTCACGGGCCTCCATTTGAAATGACGACATATCAAAGCGCCTATACTGCTTACTAAAAGAAGCACGTGTAAGGGGATAATGCGCCCGATGGTCGCGAGAAGGACCGGCATGGGAAGTCTCATCCCAAAAAGAGCCATCCTCCAAGGTAAACACCAAATAATGTTTATCGGGGGTAACACGCATCGTACCCGACTTGGCGTATGTCACTGAGGTATTGCCCATATGTTTTGAGTGATCATAAATAAGAACATCCTTTATGGTTTCGCCATCTGGCATTTTCTTTCCTACACGAATGGCATAATTGTCAAAACCCGTATAGAAAACGCCTTCTTCAATATTCATGGCAGGCTTTTGCTCCTGAATATCAAAAAGCATCATCCTCAATTTCAGGGATGCCCTCGGAATCACTTCGTTGGAAAAGGCAAACGCCACCACTGCGATAATCAGCGACAATGCAGCAAGGGGTGCCATCATTCGCTTGATAGAGACACCCGCCGATTTAAGCGCAACAATCTCATACCGCTCACCAAGGTTGCCGAAAGTCATCAACGAGGCCAACAACACCGCCAATGGAAAAGCCATTGAGGTAAGCGTCAGCGACGCATAAAACAACAATTTCAGCAGGACGGAAATTTCAAGACCCTTACCAACCAATTCGTCCACCCACTTCCAGAGAAACTGCATGAGGAGGACGAATAAGGCTACAAAGAAAGTAAGGACAAAAGGTCCGATGAAATTTTTACAAAGATAGCGGTTGATGATTTTCACAGCGAGAAACTTCTATTAGTAGTCACCCAGTGTGACAGGCAGTTGAGCCAAAGCTGTCGCAGCCTGTTCATCGTTCGGGGCGGCACCATGCCATTTGTGTGTGCCTTCCATAAAATCAACTCCCTTACCCATTTCCGTCTTCATGATAATGACAATGGGCTTTTGATTATGGGCAAGCGTTTTAGCAAGGTTAAGTGTCTGAACACACTTTTTCATATCATTGCCATCCATTTCAAGCACGAGCCAATCAGAAGCTTCAAATTTGCTGCGCAGCTTTCCAAGTTTGCAAACCTGGTCCGTCGGACCGTCGATCTGCTTGCCGTTATTGTCAATAGTAACAATAAGGTTGTCCACATGTTTGGCACCTGCAAACATCACGGCTTCCCATATCTGACCTTCTTGCAATTCGCCGTCACCAGTGAGGGCGAAGACAAGATGGTTGTCATTGTTAGCCTTCTTTGCCAATGCGGCGCCAATAGCCACAGAAACGCCTTGACCAAGAGAGCCGGAGGCAATACGAATACCGGGGAGACCTTCAACTGGCGTCGGATGCCCCTGCAGACGAGTGTGTAGTTTGCGGAAAGTGGCCAATTCCGAAACAGGGAAATAACCGCGGCGGGCCATCACACTATAAAGAACCGGTGTGATGTGACCATTGGATAGGAAGAACATATCCTCGCCAACACCTTCCTTAGTAAACTTTTCAGGATCAACATCCATAATGTCGAAATAAAGAGCTGTCATAAAATCAGCACAACCAAGGGAACCGCCGGGATGACCTGACTTGGCACCATGTACCATCCGAATAATATCACGTCTGACTTGAGCAGCAATGTCTTGTAATTTCTGTATTTCCATATTCAAAATAATAAACTGTTTATAAAACAACTGACGCAGAAATTTTATCTGCGATTTCCTTAAACTGTTCGGGTGTCAATTGAAGACGTTCGGCCTTGAAATTCAAGTCGCCGACGCCATTGAGAGGAACAAGATGAATGTGGTTATGCGGCACATCAATACCGATAACGGCCACACCAATGCGGTTGCATGGGAAGGCTTTCTTAATAGCGACAGCAACCTTTTTCGCAAAAATCATCATATCGCCCAGTAAATCATCGGGCAAATCAAAGATATAGTCATTTTGTAACTTTGTAATGACTAAAGTATGACCTTGCGCAATAGGAGAAATATCCAAAAAAGCAAAGAACCTGTCGTCTTCAGCAATTTTATAACAAGGAATTTCTCCTTTAACAATTTTTGTAAATAAAGTATCTTCCATAATATTTCAAATTAAACATCATCAACTAACGGGAAACATCCAGAATCTCGAAATCCATTTGACCAGCAGGAGCCTGCATTGTAACCACGTCACCCTTGGAATTACCAATCAAGGCTTTCGCCAACGGACTGGTAACAGATATCTTACCGGCCTTGAAATCTGATTCAGATTCAGGCACAATAGTATAGGTCATTACAGCACCAGACTTCACATTCTTTACTTTTACAATAGAATATATGAGCACCTTGGAAACATCAATCTTTGATTCATCCAAAACACGGGCCTTGGAAATAAGATTACGAAGATTTGCTATCTTTAGTTCAAGAAGTCCCTGAGCCTCCTTGGCGGCATCATATTCTGCATTCTCAGAAAGATCGCCTTTATCGCGAGCTTCTGCAATAGCCTGTGATATTTTAGGTCTTTCAACCGATTCGAGTTCGTTGAGTTCTTTTTTCAAGGCATCCAAACCAGCCTGGGAATAGTATTTTACGTCTTCCATAACAGTAGTTTAAATTATACAAATAGAAGAGGCCCGAAAGCCTCTTCTATTTAACTTATAAAAAGGTTTAAATATTACTAAAGCGTGAATTTAATACCAATATAGTGATTGCCTTTCCACTTGTTGGTGAATCTATAGGCATAATCCAAATAGATTCTGCTTCCCGTATTGCCTTTCTTTAAAGGAATAACGGCGGTAGCACCAACAGAAGGACCAGCGAAGAAGGAGTCACCATTCACTAAGAGAGAAGTAAGAACCTGTTCTTGACCATAATCATCAAGCGTGGTTTCAGTCTTTTTAGAGAAACTCTCCAGTGCATAACCGGCACGAATCATGAAGTAGTTCATGAAACCATATTCCAAACCAAGTGCGAAGATATCACGGCTATAGGAATTAGCGGTGAAAGAACCGGCAAGCGTGATTCTGTGTTTGGCATCATCACGAGTAAGACCTTCAGCTTCGAGATCCTCCTTAGACATGGAAGCATATTCACCACCAAAGAAAAGGAAGTCATAGGATACGCCAATTGCAAGTAATGAAGGCATTTCATATTCAGCAGAACGAACAGCCAAAGTTTGATCCACTGTGGTGTTGGAAATAACACCTCTATAAGAAAGACCGTCACCCTTATAGCTCATAGGAAGACCGATATTTCTCAAGGTTACACCAATTTTGAAGTTTTCAAACTTACCAGCAATGTATTGTACACCTGCGTCAATAGCAAAACCTGTAGCGTGAAGGTCAGCAATACTTTCATTGATGATCTTAATGGAAACACCACCCTTAATGAAGTTGTTGAAGGACTTGGCATAATGAAGACCAATATACATCAAGTTAGGACTAAAAGTACCAAGACCACCTTCGGGCTGGCTCACCGTAGTGATTGGAATTTCACCGAAACCTTGTGAGAAGAAAGAAAGTCCAAGCGTACCAAAGTCTTTACCATTACGACCAAGATGCTGGGCAAAGGCCAAAGAATTAATGTTGATACCACAATTGGAACCAACAAGATATTGAGTACGGTTGAAGCAAATTTCCGTTTTCTTCACATAAGTTAAACCGGCTACATTGGAGTAAACTGACTCAAGACCGCGGATCTCAGCGATACCGGCGTTTGCCATACCGTTTGTACGAGCCCATGGGTCAATCAATAAATGTGCTGCACCAGCCTGACCGGAACGGTCTCTGTTACCTGCCCATACGTTAGACGTACCGGCCGTAACAAGAGCAATTACAGTGCAAATTATTAATGATTTAAATATATTTTTCATATGCATGTGTTTTTACGAAATTAATAATTTTAGAAACCATTCAAGTCAGTAGGACGCATTGCACAGAAGAATTTGAGGGTACGCTCGCCGATACCGTCAGCCTTAACGTGGATAATATAAACACCACCGGCAATAGGTATATTGGCATGGTTCTTCAAATCCCATTGTACATAGGAAGTTGCAGCATCACCTTTCGTAAGGGTTCTAATAAGAGTACCATTGACTGTGTAGATGGAAATTGTACACTTTGCAGGAAGGTTCACAATACGTACATAGTTATCAAGAGCGGTATGCTCATATTGAGAGAATCCATAATAAGGATTCGGCACAATATTGATTTCATCCAGCAAGGTTTGAACAGTTTCCTCTGACTTAGTCACACTGGTAGGAGCAAGATTTTTCGTAGTAAATTCATACATAGGATAACCATTATTCTCTGATGCATTAGGTGCCTGAGAAGGATCTTCATACCAACGAGAAGAATATCTCATGTATGGACGGGAAACACGAAGTTTGATGGTAGCATCTGAAGAGAGCCATTTATCTTCCTGCAACATCGTAGGCATAGGAATGCTCGTCCACATAACGTTGTTGAAGAGCTGCATCTTCTTCTGCATACGAATCGTAGAAGTGAGATCCGTCATATCGGTAAAGGTCTTGAATTTCTCCATCAACCATCTACCTTCATCATAAGCACCACAATCATAATATGGATAATAATTACCATCCGTACCAGCAAAGTAACCACCATGAGTGTAACCAACGGAAATAGAAGTCTGATCGCCATCATTGAAGTTACGTTTTCTATCACTCATGTTCAAATACTTACTACAAGTATTACCGGAACTACCGCATACATATACATAATGACGGCCACCATTGCAAGGCTCACCATAAGTAACGCTGTAAACATCGCGGAAGTCATTGTATTGAGAAACACTCAGGGCTTGCTTGTTGCCTTCATCGTCAAGAATATATTCATGTGTAGTAGGATCCACATAGAAAGCGTAAACATTAGTAGGATTGAAAATCATATCGTTACCATTGTTATCAGGATCTTGTGAATCTTCAGCAAACATAATATTCAAACGTTCACCAGTTTCAACATTGATAGCATAGCCTGGGAACCAACCATAACCCGTAGTACCACTATTGTCAGGATTACCATCCTTATCAACAGAAGGACAATTCTTAGGTTCATGACGATAATTCGTATAAGTATTACCATTGAATTCCTGAGTAACCTTATATCCATTAGCTTTACTACCACTACCTGCTTCCAACACAACAGCACGTGTCCACAGGCTCTTATCGGGAGTAAGGACGATATCAACAGAATAAAGGTTTGTCAAAGTCTGGTTATAACCAGGACAGTTCACACTACCAGACATCTTAGTGAAATCATAATAGTTAGGTTGAGGACCATCCTTATCACCTTCCATGTATTCGTCATCAGCAACAAGGTATTTAGCTTTAGGACCACCATCATAAGGAGATGCTAAAACGTAGGGAGCCCACATACCATCAACGGCGCCTTCAAACATTTGATTCGGATCCAAAAAACCACGGCTGTGCTCATCCTCGTTCAAGGTGCCCGGTGTCATCAAACAGAAGAAGTCTTCTGTACGCCACTTCATATAATCAGCTTCTGCACCACTTTGAACGGAATTGTCATCCCATTTACCACTGGACTGTTGACCAGCACGAATCCAGTTGGAAGGATAGTCACCTTCTTCATCAGCCACACCAGTAAGCCAACGAGAATCACCAGAGAACTCAATGGAAGAACCAACGAGGTCAGGCTGAGCATATTTAGAAATGTTCTGATAGGTATAACCACCGGAAGTAGATTCAACGTATTCGCGCAAATCATTCTGATAAATGGTGAAATTACTATTGCGAATAGAAACAGCGATACCAAGATCCAAGAACAATTGTTCATTCGTCATACTAATAGGCATAGCAGCTTTAGTTTCACGTTCAAGACCAAGTTCTGCCAATTCTTCATCAGTAACATCATCTGAAATGATCAATTGCCATTCGGTACTATCATTAACATCATTGCTAACATTATTTTCAAGGAACTTAATCGTATAGTCATAAGGTTTTACCTTGAGAGGGTCAACAACCTTAACACTCAAAGGACCATAGTTGTTCTTGTATTGAATATTGTTGAAAGTATTGTGAGCAAGAATTTGTTCACGAGATTCATCCGTCATATCCAAGAAGAAACCACCATTTCCTTGACCCTCGATACGAGTAATCATAGGTTGGTCACCATAGACAGAAGAAGGAAGATTTTCAACAGATTTATGAGGAATACCGGTATAAACCTTAATGTTACGACGACCAGCCAAATACGGGGTAGTTTGACCATCAAGATTGTCAGCATTCAAAGAGAATTTCTTATACTCATTGTAACCATAGGCGATAACCATGAAATAATACTCTTTATGATTTACAAGCGCCTTATTGGTACCAGTAGCAAATTTATCTTCCGTAACAATCAATGAGTGGAAAATACCCTTATTACTACCATTAACCATTTCAGTAGCAACAGAAGTACCCACAGCGTCGTTATAAATCCAGTTTACAAGCTGACCAGCACCATTTTCAATATCACATTGAGCGATCAGAAGGGCTTTACTTGCATCATTCAGATCAGTAGCACTAACAGATGCGTTAGCCAATTGATAGATCTGATATCCTTCGAACTTGTACTGACGATCAGATTGAGAAAGGGTATCAACAGTAGTTACAGGAACAAGGTGTTCAACTGGAATAGTATCAGGATTTCCATGTTCATCGTAAGCAAAAATGGTATCAGCTTGATTTTCATAAGTCATCGTAGAAATCGTCTTCGTAATCTGAGGATCAAGTTCCACATAGGTCTCATGATAGTTGTTGCTGTTTCTATCTTCATTAGAGAGATAAAGAACCAACTGATTGTCAAGTTCGCGAATCGTCACATCAGGTGCATCAGGACCATCCAAAGTCTTGAAACAGTTTTCGAAGAGGGATTGACATTTATCATCGGCAATCTTCAAAAGGTCAACAGATGCCAAAGCACCACCTTGAGAAGCGCGTGCCCATGGAATACCAACGGTAATATAGTTTACAGAACCAGGTTTCAAGGTGAAAGGACCAGCTGACTGCATAAAACGACGGTCGTAAGCACGGTTACCTTCATTAGCTTCCGTCCAACCACCAGCGGCAGGATAGTTCGGTTCAATACCTTGTGTACCCCAATTACAAACGTCCGTAGTACCAGGGAACATGAAGTCACACTCAGGACCATTGGTGCCATGAGCATCACCACCGAATCTCATCTTAGTGTTATCCTTCCAAATACCTTGAAGCATATTGTAATATTCGTAAGCCACATCAGGGTCACCAACAACAGTGTTGTCATTGTTGTGATAAACGAATCTTCTCATACCGAAACGTTCATTATCAACAATACCATCACCAAAGTTCACACCATTGATAGCCATTTGATCATAAGGATCACTAAGGAATCTATCACAATATCCAGGGAAAGAGGCGCTATCAGCATGGAATTTTGGGTTATCCTTATTATCAGGATCCATATAAGGACCTTGGAAGAAGTCCACACCTACGGCAGGTGGTTGATCGCCATAAGCCCAAGTCTGACCAGAGCCATCGACATTGGAACCATTGTAGCAATAACCAAGACCACGGGCAACATCACAACCAACATAGTCATCATAAGCGTAACCCAAATCAGGGTCAACCCATTGAGAGAAGAAGGTATTTGTCAAAGTATAGGTAGAACGGTTAATGATTTCATAAGAATAGAAAGTCATATTGTTCAAGTCGTCATTAGTGGAGAAGCCAAAGCACTGTCCACGAATTTCAAGACCGATCGGGTCACCACTAGACTCAGTATGTGCACCTGCATTATCATTGAAAATCCAGAATAAAGTAGCATCGCCCTTCAACACATGGTCAGCATAGATCATACCGTTTGAATTACGCCAATCATCACCATAATAAAGAACATCTTCAGGGGTTCTTGGGAGAGCGTGAGCAGCTGCCAAAGCGATGTTATCTTCCGTCCAAGGACAGAGATCATTATTCACATCATAGTATGGATAGTCACCATTTTCAGGATCATATTCACCATTTTCATTAACATCCTTGAAAGGAGCAAGATAGTAGGAATAACCTTCATCACCATGGGCGGGCCAATTGGCAATAGAAGAAGGCATCACATAACCAGAAGTGTTATAACTGGAAATATGGTTGTCAACCTCGGCACGCGTGATTTTGAAGTGTTTGTCAAACTTAATACATTCAGACTGCGTAGTACCAGCACCCGTGATTTTAAGAGGACCGGTCCAATAGTCATTACCGATTTGTCTGAAACGGACGGCAGCCAACTTCAACTGACCATTAATGTCACGACCACCAATCCACAATGCGGCACAGAACATGGATGTCTTACCAGAACCTCTCGGCACCTCGTATTCAGCAAGTTCCTTGAACCACATAGTACCACCTGTCTCAATATACGCGCGCACGTTGTTAATCGTGAGCTCGTTTGAGCTACTTGCTGGAAGACAGGTAGCAGATTCCGCTTTGGGAGAAGAAGATACACGAACCACTCCTTTGACTTTCTCGGCATGTAAGGAACCGAGGGCCATACAAACCATCAGGAGTGTCAAGCAGAAAATTTTACTATTATTTTTCATATACGTATTTATTTTATTTCAAACTATTAAAAACCGAATTGAATACCTAAACTTGCACGGATAGGACGGCTGTAGTTATACGGATCTTGAACTCTCATTTGGTAGTAGTTAATGAAAGAAGGCACATATACCTGAGCGTTGATAGCCTGTTGGTATTCAGCAGCGGAGAGGTAACCATCATCATCAGCATTTCCAGTATAGTCATACACGGAAATCACATTCT
>JAZRYC010000099.1:0-2180 GCA_045600525.1 Bacteroidales bacterium | reverse complement strand
CCCACCGATTTTGGCGCAACAAAAAAATGGTGATGCCGGCGGGAGTCGAACCCGCGACCTGCTCTTTAGGAGAGAGCCGCTCTATCCAACTGAGCTACGGCACCAATCAATACACCTGCAAACGCTGTCTTATACTGTTTTCCATTCCCTTAAATATGCACTGTCTTTCTGAAAATTCAAGTCAAAATGCCAGATATCCTGCTTTTTTTCACAGATATCCGGCATTTTTCCTCACACAATCACTATCCACTCTGTCCACTATCAACTAATCAATTTCGTATTTATTCACGTTCATTCGTGGTTCTAAAAAATATTCTTTCGTGTTTTTCGCGTGTTCGTGGTTCTAAAGATCTATCCAATGACCGATTACTTTAACAAACACATTCCATCATATTTTCAATCACATACCCATCCTGTGGAACATGGTGTGCGGGGCGCACATGGGGATATCGTCTCACATGGTGTGCCCCCTTCCATGGCCATTACGCTATCCAAGAAAAAAACAAAAAAACGAAATCAGAAAAAATTTTTTCTGGTAATGGTCAGAGTAGCAGTCATGCCACCATTCTTGCCATCTATGAAATTCAGTTTATAATCATAATCTTCAAAAGAGCAGGAGAATTTGTCATCAAACGTAAGTTCTTTCCCATCGTCGATCCGCAGAGTAATTTTCTTACCATAAAATTTAATGGAATTGTAAGAAACAGACATGAACAGTGTGAATGTGCCTTCTTCGCCGTAATATGCTGAAATACCAAGTTTGCGTTGTATTATTTCATCATCAACTAAAGAGGAAGCAAAGAATGAATCATCGAAATCACCTTGCCACATGGCTTCCTTGGCTGTTGAAGGATTGTCTAAAACAAACCAAACTGCTTCTGCATTACGGATATCTCCCTTGATTTTGGATCCTGCATGAATATATAACTCATCATGATCCTCATCATCTTCATAACCATCTTCATTCAATTCTCCACGTCCCAAATCAATATCCCCTGTAATCTTAGCACCATTGAGAACGTGGATAGTTGCATCATCAGAATCCATACTCTTGATGGCATACGCTGCGCCAATATTCTTGTTTGTGGTAGTTGCGCTCACGGTACCGGAAAGATTGTAATAATGCCAGGTCCCTCCCGAAATAACATCGCCTAACTGAATGGCACAAGCTTCTTTTCCGGTAACTTTTATGTTCATGGAAAACGTCTTATCAGCAAAATCGTTGGCATCGGCACCCATGATAATTCCGGTTGCTGATCCGTTTCTGCAGGTAACAGAGAGATTTCCACTGATCGTACCTCTACCCGTAGCATATTTACTCACCTCTAATGACGAAAATTGAAGACCGACAGCAGAAGAATCCCTATCGCCGTTTGCAGTCACATTAATGGTTCCAAAACTGAAAGAACGGAAACTGAACACCCCCTTGCCTGCCTGAATACCGATCGCACATGCCTTTCCATTGGCAGTTGCGGTAACAGTGATTTTGCCTGTGATTGAGCCATTCAGGACAAAATATGGATCGTTTGAAACTAGGTTACCGTCATCGTCATAAACTATCGGTTGACCTGCACCCGCTCCGCCCACCGCTACGGCATAAGCCTCACTGTCACGGCCGGAAGACTTCGCAGTCACCGTGATGTTTTTGTTGATATTGTCCACATACAAAGTCGGTGCCGATGTGCAATAATCATTCAATTGAAAAGCAAATGCTTTGGCTGTGCCTCCCTTGGCAGTGGCACTGGCGGTAATCGCACCATTGATATCATGAACCGTTATTTCATAACCTGAACTGAATGCTGAAGCCTCCACGGATAACTTCGAAAGTTTTAGGTACAGATATTGATCCGGGTATGCGTCCAAAATCTGTTTGGCTGTTTCTCTTTCTTCTTCTTCCTGTTCGCAGTCCATGTAAGTGTAGTAAGCTTGCTGGACATGCTGATACACGGTTACTTTCAGAGCATCCAGGGATCCGCTTGCCGTAGCGGAAACAACATTGTCAATACCTTTCTCAAAGACAATCGAACTGATTGAGTGAATA
This sequence comes from Bacteroidales bacterium, assembly GCA_045600525.1. GTDB lineage: Bacteria > Bacteroidota > Bacteroidia > Bacteroidales > WCHB1-69 > F23-D06. The sequence goes on along the minus strand of JAZRYC010000099.1, from coordinate 139 downwards.
CCGGATGCGCAAGCTATACCTTTTTTCACAGAAGCATTCGCGCTGATCTTGCCTTTGACGGTACCCTGAAACTCTATTTCTCCATAGGTACCGCTATCATTAATGAATCCCAAAATTGCACAGGCTTTCGCTGACAACT
>JAZRYC010000098.1:0-5862 GCA_045600525.1 Bacteroidales bacterium | reverse complement strand
ACACAAGTAAAACGAGGTTGGGCTATTGCCGACAAGTATCGCGCAATGGGCAAACAAGTGATGTTTGGCGGAATTTCTACAATGCTTCATGCTGAAGAGACTTTGGAACACGCTGATTGCGTTTTCTTGGGAGAATCCGAAGGGCGTATGGAGACCGTGATGGAAGATTGGAAAAACGGGAAATTACAGAAAGTATATAATTATATGGGCAAGATGCCTGACATTTCTCTTGTTGGTCCTGCTCGTCGCGATTTATACAAACGTGAACTTTACAATCATAAAGGTGTGCCAATGGTAGATTTGTTTCATGCTTCTCGTGGTTGTCGTTTCAGTTGTTATCCTTGTGCTGTATCGTATCTGGGAAGTCGTTGCTTCCGTCCTCGTCCAATAGAGCAAACAATAGCCGATTTGGAGACAATTGATAACAATCGTCTATTTATTGTTGACAATTCTTTGGCACAAAATAAAGAATGGGAAATGCAACTTTTCAAGGAAATGATTCCTTTGAAAAAGAAATGGATTAGCCATACAATTGAAGATGATCCACAAGTGCTTGACTTGGCTGCTCAAGCAGGTTCGTGGTATGTGTATCAGGCTGTTTACGATACGTCTAATTACATTCGTGAACGTGTAAAACGCTACCACGACTACGGAATTGGCGTTGAGGGAACAATTCTTCTTGGGCTTGACAATCAAACAGAAGATGACATTAAACGATTGATTGACTTCTTGTTGGAAATAGATTTGGATTTGGCTGAATTTACAGTTCTTGCGCCATTTCCACATACTAAAGCATACGATGATTTGCTTCGTCAAGGTAGAATTTTTGATTTCAACTGGGACCACTACAATGCTGGACAAGTTGTATATCATCCAAAACACATGTCGGCAGAGCGTTTACAGGAATTGTACGAATATGCTTGGAAGACATTCTACAAAGACGAAAGTCAAGAAGAAAAGATGTTCAAGTTGTTTACCAATGTCGTTTTAAGAGAAATGGAAGATGGTACGTATCGTCCACGTAATCGAGAATTGGCTAATAAAAGCTTTGGTAAAGACGTTGTGAGAAAGTAATAAAACTGTCCACAAAAGATTGTTTCAAGAGTCATAAAGTCTCAAATATCGTGTTTACGGAACTAATATGTTCGTGGTTAGTGTTTATTGGGTTTAGGCAATTCAATGTTTACGTGATTTGTTTTGTATGGACCTTTACATTCAAAAGGAATCTGCATTTCTGTTAAAACTTGTTTGAATGAATTGATGTATTTGTTGTTTCTTGTTAGTTGCATAAAACTCAAAAATATTTTATCAGCAAATGATGTAATTTCTATCATAACATGACCTTCAACAATAAAAAAATATGATTCAACGTACTTCGCCAATTCGCCCCAATCACGTTGCCCAGTATAATTAACGATGTATGACTCCGAAATAGAACCGTCTTCCATGACATTTTTGCAGTATTTCTTGGCATATTTTTTCTTGTCGTTATAACCATGAATATTGTCTAATTTTTCGTACGCTTTGATACGTCTAATAACTTCGTTACAAGAAATACGAGGTTCTGTTTGTAGATATAGTTGACTTCTTGCAATTGTGCCTAAAGTTGCATTGTCAAAATCAGCCATTTCTCTTTTGAAAACAATGTGTATATGACTCAAAATATCACTGTGGCAATTTTCTAACCCAAAATTATCAAATGGATTATGTCCAACTTTTGCTTCAATTACCTTATTTGATGCAGGGAGAACCCGACACATTGCCTTGAACATAAATACAACAAAGGCGGAGCAGACACTGGAATCATTATTTTGGGTGTATTTTAGAATATTTTTCTGCTCAAACGTGAAAATATGATATTGAGGTTTTCTCACCAATGGATTGAACAAACCATTAATATAATCAAATAACAATGCTTTCCCGCGATAATTTCTTGGTAAGACAAGAGGCTCCTGTTTGGTAAAATCATCTAATGTAATATCACAGTCTTCGTTCGGTAGTAGAGGACTATCGACCTTTCTTATATTTGGAGCATCAACATCAACATTATATGCATCTTTCACATATTGATAGAGCGATGTCTCAACCCAGGGTGTAAATCCTCTCCCGCCAGCCAAAGCATGGCAAATATTAAAATTGATATCTTTTCCGTTGAAATCAACATATATCAAATGTCGGTTAACTTCATCGCTTCCCAACAATGGCAAATTTTCTTTTGTCTTAATGACAACGATTGGTCTGTTATTTTGAATTAAATTATAGCCACCATCTTCATCTATAACAATTTCTTTACAAAAATAGGGATAGCGTTTTGTTGCTTTATTGATAGAATCACGTAGAATAGCAAAATCAACTTCATCCTTCATTGTTACACGTATTCGTGCGCTATATTTAATGTGTTTTCCAATTCTATATAACTGGTACGTATCAAAATGTTTCTTCATAATATCATATCAAAACTAATTTTGCAAAAATGAACTATTTCCTAATATAAAACATAGGTTTTTATCATTTTTCAAACAAATACCCGAAAAACAGTATGCATTGCATTTTAAAAAACTATAAAAATTTGTTTAACAGACTTTACCATTTCAAATTTTCCATACCATGGTATAAACAAATAATTATTCAACAAGAAAAACATAATCTATATTATTGGTGTCCGATAAAATTTTTTTTGAGGGCAAAAAATAAGGGCTGATTTCCGTTTTGAACGTCAGCCCTTTGTGTTATTTTTGCTGTGCTAACAAAATTAAAAATAACATGGGCAAAAGTACACATTTTTTCGGACAGCCGCTCTATGGACAGGTGATAAAATTACTTGACAAGTCAAAAATCTTCCAAATCAGCCGTGAGAACGGTGGGGAATGTTACACGAAACGCTTCAATATCTGGGTTCATCTGGTGGTGATGCTATACGCTGTAATAATGAGGTTCGACTCGTTGAGGGAGATAACCGCGACCCTGCCCGGAGAGGCGCGGAAACTGAACCATCTCGGTCTGACATTCAAGATTGGCCGCAGCACGCTGGCGGATGCCAACAAACGGCGCCCGGAACACATTTTCGAGGAGATCTACCGCCATCTGTACGGCAGATACAGGGAAGTGCTTTCATCGGACAGCCGAAAAATTTTAATAAGATTTAATTCCGCCAACGGGTTACTTTTGTTTGTGTCAACAGGTAAATAGTTTCCCTTTTTTATTCCTTCTTGAATTCCACCTTTTCGGGATTGTAGAGCTTGATGCTCTTGCTCCCTTTGACGACTTCAACGGCAGGGCAGTCGGAGCATTGGTCGCCCATCTCGCCGAAGAATTCCTCGTATGCTGAAATCGAGTAGGCGATGGCATAGACGCCTTCGGTGCGGAGCGCATTCACGGCATCGGCAGTTAAGGCTGACTCGATGCGCAGACTGAAACTCAGGGCCATGTTGACGATGTATGAGTTTGAAGTGTAACTGCCTAAAGCTTCAAGGATAGCGTTTCTGGCAGCGGTCTTCAGTGCGTCGAGGTTTGTATCGCTGACAAAGTTGGTGAAGACGCCCCATTGACTGTTGCGGTAACTCGCCAGGCTGCTTGTGCGGACAGTGACAGGGATGGTCTTGTCGACGTCGAGGAAGGCATCGGTGCCCAAAGGACAAGGTGTGGTGGCCAGGCATAGGATGGAACTCAGTGCCGAGCAGCCGGCGAAGCCGAAGTCGCCGATGCGGGAGAGCAGGTTGGGAAGCGTGAGCGACTCTAAGGCCGTGCACGACTGGAAGGCGTAGTCGCCTATGGTTACGGTGACAAAAGGCGCGGGGATAGCAACGCTCTGTATCCTTGAACAGCTGTTGAAGGCATAATCGCCGATGCGGGCGATGCTCTCGGGGAGGGTGATGCCAGTGAGGCCGCTGCAGTTGTGGAAGGCGTGTTTGCCGATGGTGGTGACGTCGTAGGTGGCGCCTTCGCCATCAGTCACTGTGGCAGGAATGGTGACGTTGCCCGTGTATTCGGCCGTGGCGTAGCCATCTTGTTCCAGACCGCCGTAGGTGACGGTGGCCGTGTGGTTCTCGGCATTGAGGATGTAGTATAGGTTGCCAATCTTGACCACGCCGCGCTCGTTGTATATTTGTGCGATGATGGCCTCGATGCCAGCCTGCAGGGCAGCCTCTATGGCTTCTTCCGTGGTGGCGCTGTTGATTTGGCTGGTGTAGTTGGCAAGGATGGCTTGGACGGCTTGCGATGGATTGTTGCCTGCGGTGTGGTTCAGTTCGGTGATGGCCGCCGCCTGTTGTGTTGTCAGCGAGACTTGGTAGTTGGTGAAGTCTTCCCAGCCTGCAGCGTGAAGGTAGGCATAATAGGTCTCCGCATTGTCGGGGATGGTGACAGGTATGGTCTTGTCAACGCCGTCGAAGGCATTGATATTGGCAAGGACAGGAGGCATGGTGGCGTTGCAGGTGAGGGCGGTAAGGCTGGCGCATTGGGCAAAGGCTTTGCTGCCGATTTGCGTGAGGGAGGCTGGCAAGGTGATGCTGGTCACTTCGGCACAACGGAACAGGGCGCCTGAACCTAAGGTGGTGAGGCCGGCTGGCAGTTCGTAATCACCCGTTACGGCATTGCCGCCATAGGAATAATGTATGGCCGGCGTGGTGAAACTCGTGTTGTTGGCAATCACGTTGTTGTTGGCCCAATCCACTACATGCACATTTACCTGAGCGTCGTTGGCAAACATCCTGTATGAGTCTTGGAAAGTCTGAATCGTGTTGTACATCGTCAGGGATGACAGTTCGGTGAGCCTGAAAGCGTCCAATCCGATGGTTTCCATACATTGAGGCAGTTCAATGTCATGTAGGCTGGTGCACTCCGAAAAAGCATTCGTTCCGATTTGCGTTACGTTTGACAAGGAAATTGAACTCAGATTGGAACACGATTTGAATGCATAAGCGCCGATGTGGGTGACATTGGGCGTGGATACGGAAGTCAGGTTGGTGCATCCCGAAAAAGTGTACGTATTGATTTCCGTAACGTTGGGCAAGGAAATAGAACTTAGATTGGAACACCCTTCGAACGCAAAAGCGCCGACCTGAGTGACATTGGGTATGGATACGGAAGCCAGTTTGCTGCATCCTTCAAAGACAGATTCGTTAAGTTGTGTCAATCTTGGCAAGTCAATGGACTCCAAATAGCTACAGTCTAAAAATGCCCTTTGTGCAAGGTTAGTTACGTTGCTCACGTTGATTTCTCTGAGTCTGGAGCCGTGGAAGGCATAATCGAGAATGGTGGTGATGGAATTGGGAAGGTGTATGTCTCCCAGTGTGTTTTCAAAAGCAAATTTGGGAATCTCAGTCAACGATATGCAGTTGACAAGGTCAACTTCGGCGCGGGCACCTTCGAAGGCGCTTTGATCGAGGGATCTTACTTCGTCGAAATGAATAGTCACATATTTTGTAAGTCTATAGCATTTATTACCTATCGAAGTAACATGATATTCGGCACCTTGGTAGGTAGTGGTGTTGAAGCGTTTGTGGTCTTGGTCAGTGGCTATCTCTGTCAGTTTCACTTCGTTGGGGTTAATGGAGGTGATGACATACTTGCCTTTTTCGTCGCTGAAGGTGTCGCCTACTTGCTGGGCTTTCATGGTGATGCAGCAGCAGATGGCTGCAATGATTAGGAATGTTTTTCTCATAGACGTTGATTTTTTAAAACGTTACACAATTCGTTTAAAATTTGGCAAAGATACAATTTTTCTATTGGTGTCCGATAAAACTTTTTTTTGAGGGCAAAAAATAAGGGCTGATTTCCGTTTTGAACGTCAGCCCTTTGTGTTATTTTTGCTGTGCTAACAAAATTAAAAATAACATGGGCAAAAGTACACATTTTAGCGGA